>DASRZI010000478.1:0-2821 GCA_035686605.1 Candidatus Zixiibacteriota bacterium | reverse complement strand
CGAGTCTTCGAAAGGCGGTTGTGTGGACAATTCGGTCCCTATCTCGTTGGAATGCAGTACGACTGATCGACTCGGGCTCCTGGTATACGCGTCCCCGAGAATCAGCGCTGGTGAGCGCGTAAGGGGCCAGATAATTGTTTTCAATCCGCTCTAGATCTACTCGTTTCCTTTGAAAGCCCATGGGATCACCTCATATCTCACGTTCCATTTCCATGTTGAGGTTGCTCAAAATAGATCATCAAAAGGCTCCATGAAAACAGGAATCCATTTGCCCCAACCTTATGGTAAGTGTAACATAATCCCCAGGGTGAGAAAATGGAGCAGGCGCAGCGAAGAGTCATGAAAGTAATATTTCTTCTAGTGGTTAGTGCTGTCTTCGTTGTCGCTGCGGCGATATTGGCGAGTGCTATTGTCTCAGAGCCACCACAACCTACTTCAGCCAGTTCAGAGCAGTACATCGTCGTTGAGGGTAGAAGCATCATCTTGGAAATCGATCCAGAGAAAGCCGTTGTCATGGGCGACATATTGTCTCCAACGCCTGAACTTCAGCAGCCTCAATACATTGAGGCTGAAATCGAAGTAGCTAGCATCCAGCCTACGTTGGAACCTACAACGGAACCTACACTTGCCCCAACAGCCATTCCCAGACCCGAACCCGTGATCTTCGTCGATTATCTGGTGCAGCCAGGGGATGGCTTGTACAGCATCAGCATAGAACAGAACAGCTCTATCGAACTGCTGGCTGTGTATGGTGTTGACGCCGGCGATCTCGTCGCCGGTAATATTCTTTCTATTCCAGTGGCTAACCCAGCCTATTGTCCGGGGGGTAGAGCTTACGTAGTCCGGGACCATGACACGATTTTTGGAATAGCCCTGTCATTTAACACGACGACAGAGGCACTCATGTCCACCAACAGCTTCCCCACAGGCTATATCATCAAGGTAACAGAAGTCATTTGCATACCACTCCAATAAGCTTGAGCCATTTCATATCTGCTAATTTCCTGCTCTTTATTGACCGATAAACTGGTCGTTCGATTACTTATTCGTCTTGCCTTCACTGTTAACCCTTTGAATTCGTGCAGGATTTCCCGAGACCGATTGGTCCACGACACGTCTGCGTGCATAAATCCCCATCTTGATGCCGGTTTGTCTCGTGCGATCTCGGGATGGTAGAATCAGCGATAGATGGATTTGGAAAACTGGAAAACAGGCTTAAGGAAGCGATGGGCAGCCCTAATACTGGCGGCCATATTTACACTATTGTTCTTCCTGTTAAACAGCCAAAAATACCTCTCATTAGAGCTGCAGGCGCCTGACACAGATCGTTTTTTCCAGGCGATCTGGAATACACTTCGAGGCCGTTTTCTATACTCCACCATTACAGACCGCTCGATTCTAGCTTACCACTTCTCTCCATATCTAGCGCTCCTTTCACCGGCTCTTCTTATATGGTCTGATATACGGATTCTTTTCCTGGCTCAGACCGTCAGTATCGCTGCTACTGGGCTGATCCTCTACCGGATTGTAGAAGAAAAGCATCGAATCCTGGCTCTTTGGTTCCTCCTGGCCTTTTATCTAAATGCTACGCTTCACAATGTGGCCTTATACGAATTGCGCCGTGTGACCTTCGCCATGCCGTTCATCGCCCTCATGTTCTATGGGCTATACAGAAAGAAACGAGGGCCACTTCTGGTAGGCATCGCATTCTCGCTGCTTGTCAAGGAAGACCTTGGCCTCATCGTAGCCATGGTAGGTCTGTATCTTCTTGTATTTAGGAAAGATTGGAAGTGGGGTATACCCATTACAGTTCTTGGTCTTGTATGGAGTATGGGCATGTTGCTCTGGGTCATTCCATCCATTAGTGGACAAGCCTACGACCAGCTCAGCTATTATGCTGATGGGGGCGACTCTTCGTTGGAAATCGCCAGGACTATGATCTTTGATCCAGTCAGAGCCTTGACCACAATATTCGATGGAGCTGGACTATTAGCTTTAGTGCGTATGCTGCTGCCACTTGCGATAGTGCTTCCGTTTTTGGCACCCGAGTTTATGCTATTATCAGTTCCTTTCATTATTATGATGCTTCTCAGCAGCGATCGAGCCATGCATACGTTGAGCCGGTGGTATTTAGCGCCCGTTTTACCGATTCTCTTCGGCGCCATCGCCGTTCTGATCGATCGCCTCCCACAGGTTAAAGCCAAATGGGTTGTCGTCACCCTGCTTGTGGCCACTGCGGTGGGCTTTTTCCTCTTCAGTGGCGCTCCACTTGGCGGGGAATTCGAGCCTGGTCGATACGAAGTGACTGAGCGAGCTCGTCGCGCATGGGATATCATCGAACAAATACCTGATGATGCAATCGTGGCATCTCAGGTTGAATTTATCACTGCCCTATCTGAACGAGAACACATCTATCTATATCCTTGGTACGCAATCGGCGAAGAGAATATCGAGTACTTCATCTTGGGAAGGGATTTCGATTCCTATCCTGTTCCAGCGGATGAAATTGATTGGGAGATCAATAACCTGATCGCAGACCCCGATATTGTTGTCGTGGAAGAGGTAGAAGGCATCTACCTCCTGCACCAGAATGGCACACCCCTCCCATCTTTTGAAGTAAACAAGGTTGCCGAGGAAGCTATTAAGTTAGACCGGATTGAGGTTGCTGTCGCCGATGAACTAGGATTCTACCAAACCACTGTTGAAGAGCCCTTGAATGTGAGTCCAGGGCAATTGGTTAGAGTTACTCTTTATTGGGAAGCGTTGGATGCGCCCGCTGTAGACCGTACTGTGTCAGTTCGATTGCAGGACAAGTCCGGAG
>DASRZI010000477.1:0-2456 GCA_035686605.1 Candidatus Zixiibacteriota bacterium | reverse complement strand
CCGGGCGTTGTGGGGGATGACATCAAACTGTAAACGATAATAGAAACCGTCTCTCTTTGTCTCTGTTCAATACAATTTTGGGTAGAGTCTCATAGTGTGGTGTAAATTGGTTTGACGAAAATGGTCATCTGTACTTCTCTGATTGTTCGAACAAAACAAAACAAAAGAAAAGGGCACGAGATGACCGATATAACTATGGTCTTGATGGAATTGTTGCGCAAGCATGAATTGAATATCGACAGCGATTTTTTGCGAGAAGGCATCGAGATATTGATGCAGATGCTCATCGAGCTTGAGGCCGGGCAGCAGATAGGCGCAGGGCGTTGCGAAGATAAAGTTCGATCTTGAACTGGAGAGACCGCGGTGTATTGGCAAAAAACGAGCCGCTGGCGCGGCCTAGAGAGTCAAAGAGGTGGGCGGTACAAGACTTGAACTTGTGACCTCTACGATGTCAACGTAGCGCTCTAACCAACTGAGCTAACCGCCCAAATCGACGGCATTATAGCTATCGACTATGGCGTTGTCAACGTAACATCTTATAATATGGTCTATAGGCGACGCCATAAAACCTAGCTCGAATCATGCCTTAGCGAAACAATAACGCACCTTCCTAATAATGCTGAATAGATGTAGGCATATCATTAGCAGCACCGATGATATCTTCGCCAGACTATGCCTCTTCGAGTTCCATAGTTTTCACTAATTGGCGAACGGGCAGCTCTACTTTCAACGTGAGTCCCGTTTGGTAAATGATGATCGTAGTCAAGAGTGGATTTGAGAGCAGGACCAATCTGAACTGATTTAGTAGATCTCACTAATCTGATCTAGTCCAGCAGAATTGAACTTGCAGGTCTTGAGGACCATCGAGAATCCGACTATCTGACCGTATCAAAAAGAGAAGTCTATGGACAATCACATCCTGGTAATCGGTGCGATGCTGCTGGATACAAAGGGGAAGCCGACAGCTGGTCTAGAGCCCGGGACTTCGAATCCTGCCAGCATACGGCATACCCGTGGGGGAACCGCGCGGAATGTGGCTGAGAACCTTGCCAGGTTGGGGGCCCAGCCCTTGCTCATTTCTGCCGTCGGAGATGATAGGACGGGAAGGCATCTTCTCGATTACACGGCCGAAGCCGGAGTCAATATCGAACATGTACTTCGGGTGGAGGGCTACAATTCGGGTTCCTACATCGCGCTGCTCGACGAAGATGGTTCTCTTTCAGTGGCTCTTGATGATGTGTCTGTCATCGAGAATATAACCTCAGGCTACCTCTACCAAAGGCGCAAACTTTTCCGAGATGCCTGCCTGGTGATGATCGACGGCAGCCTAAATCCTGAAACGACTGCTACTGCCGCGCAGCTAGCCAAAAAATACAAGGTTCCCTTATGCGCCGACCCATCTTCAGCGCGTTTGGCGGGCCGCTTGCGTCCCTATTTGGAATCGCTAGACCTGGTTGTGCCGAATGAAGCAGAAGCTGCCGTCATCACTGGAGTGAAAGTTACTGCAAACAATCCAGACACCAGTATGGAGGCTGCCCTCTGGCTGAATAGGGCTGGCGTTGGAACCGCGGTTGTGACTCTTTCCGATTTCGGCCTGGTATATGCCACCTCAGATGAAACCGGGCACATCCCGGCTCGGTACAGCGAGATGGCGGACAGCACGGGAACCGGCGACGCCGTCAGTGCAGCCATCATCTTTGGCATGATCAATGACCTGCCAACCATTGAAGCGATTCGGTTGGGCGCGGCGGCTGCCAGTTTAACCCTCCAAACAAACGAGACAGTCGTACCCGATTTGAGCCTGGACATGCTATACGATCACTTAATCGTCTAAATCACAGCTCCGAGCAGTGAGAAACGGTCCCCATAATCACCATGACAAACGCCCTTGGATTGCTTATCGCGTACATCTACATATTTGGCATCATCGGCCTGGCGGAGCTGCTGCGTCGATGGAGAGGATATGGGAGCGACTTCACCCGAAAAGTAATCCACATCGGGGTGGGGATGCTGAGTTGGATTATCAGTCTCCTTTTTAGTTCCCCATGGCCATTTGTCCTCGCTTCCATGACTTTCGTAGTGATAAATCTGATTGACTGGCGCTACGGCATCATATCCGCCATGTCAAGCAGTGACCGCTCGAACCTGGGCACGGTCTATTTTCCGCTGGCGGCTGCGGCTGCAGCCCTGATATTCTGGGAGAAACAACCGCTCATGGTCGCCGCCTTGATGCCCCTGACCTGGGGCGATGGTCTTGCACCGGTGATTGGACGGAAATACGGCAAACATACTTACACCATCATGAGCCATACCAGGAGCATCGAGGGTTCTGCGGCATTCTTCGTGGCCGGAGGATTCTTCACCTGGTTGGCTTTGTGGCTCAAGCCAGGATCGCCAGAATTGACTCCGGCTGAAGCATTCTTGCCGGCGCTGGTAGTAATCGCTGCTACGACCCT
>DASRZI010000476.1:0-14038 GCA_035686605.1 Candidatus Zixiibacteriota bacterium | reverse complement strand
GCTGGATCGCTTTGCTTGTCGTTGGACTCGGGGACCAATATTCGATTTCGCGACCAACGCCTTTTTCGACTTCGAATATGGTTGTATCCCATATTGGTCGCTACCCGATAGAGCCATGCACTCAGGTTGTGGTCACGTTGACCCTCGAAAGGCTGGCGATAGAGCCTGATAAAGACCTCTTGCGTCACGTCTTCGGCCTCCTGGCGATTGCCGATTAGCCTGAATAGAACCCCGTATACCCTGTCATAATGACGATAAAATATAGTCTCGAAGGATCTGACGTCACCCCTTCCGAGGCGTTCTACCAGCATATTATCTGTAAGCACTGCCATCCTGGCTTCCTTCATCTCATCGTTAGACACGACAAAAGCATCCTTCTAAACACCACAGTCCACTGATTTGTGACAACATCAATGCCCGGTGATCTCAGCTGCCGGTGAAAGCCATCATGTTTCTGTCCGCAAGCATGGATGGAATTGGCTCAAGATTGATCCAGGTACTGAAGAGCGAGTTGAACGCGCGCATCCAGATCCGTGACATCGCGAGGAATATTCTGTAGAGTGGTCTGGGCTTCGATGATGCTGAAACCAAGGGTCGTTAAGAAGTTGATAACATCAGTATCAACATCACGCATAAAGGGAATTTCTGTTATCTCCGCGGTAACATCCATCTTATCTCGCAGTTGAAACATGATCCGCTCGGCCGTCTTCTTGCCAATGCCTGGAACGCGCTGGAGTACTGCCGTCTCCTCTCGCACGATGGCCCCTTTAATCATCTCTGGACTCAAAGTAGATAAGATGGAGAGTCCTACTTTCGGCCCGACGCCGTTCACATCCAGCAATATTTCGAACAAGCTTAAATCCTCATCACTTTCGAATCCATATAGCGACAATTCTTGTTCTCGAACAATCAAGTGCGTATATAGGGTGGTTGACCTGCCGACATGCCCCGATTGTTCCAACACGCTGCGCGGGACAAATACTCGGATGCCAATCCCGCCTACGCCCATCACTAGATGGTCTTTACCAACTCTCTGAACGACTCCGCTAATTGATGCAATCATATCCAAACCTGGTTCGCACTAAGAGCTCCAAAATATCTAGTTACTCGGCTGCCATCGTCGCGTCTTACCGGGCAGAGTGCTGCGGTCAGCCGATTTCATGTTTATTCTACAATCAGGCACCAAAGCGTCAATCTGTACCGTTCTGTGCTCTCCAGATCAAGCCGGACCACGAAATGCCGCGGTCAACTGCCGGCTCAATCGCGAAGTAACAGATCTTTAAACTAGGCAGGAAGAGCGATAGTAAAATTGACTGTTGATTCGGGCGGAAGGAATCGCCAAAACCATGGACCCGATTGAGAATCAAGAAGATGATTCAGCATCATCTTGGAGAGCTTGATACCGATGCCACTGGTAGTGAGTCAACGCGACAGCTAAGCCATCAGCGGCGTCGTCGGGCCGGGGGATCTCATCCAGGTTCAGTATGTTTTGTACCATGTACTGGACCTGCTGTTTAGTGGCATTTCCGTAACCTGATACCGCTTCCTTGATCTTTGGCGGGGAGTACTCGGCTACTGGTATGCCCGCGTTGGCCAGTGCGAGCAGTAACACCCCACGGGCCTGCCCGACACTAATAGCCGTGGTGATATTCCGGCCGAAGAAAAGTTGTTCAACGGCGGCCGAATCCGGGCGAAACTGCTCCAGCAGGTTGTTTAACTCAGCATATATTATTTGAAGTCGTTCAGCTGCTGTACCATCAGATGGTGTGGTTTTTATAGCGCCGCAGCTCACCATCACCAATTGGCCGTCTTGCTCCTCGATCACCCCGTATCCGACTGTGGCAGTTCCTGGATCTATCCCAAGTATTCGCACAAATTATCCTGCTGCTTCACCTTGTCGATCATCATCAGCCAGAGTTGCTTCTTAGGCGGCAGCTAGGACCTTCATGGCCTCATCGCCGATCTCCAGCGCCGTGTAGACGTTCTGAACATCGTCAAGATCTTCCAGCTCTTCAACCAGCTTCATAACCTGCAAAGTCTGCTGTGTCTCAAGGCCAATCTGGTTGTTAGGGTCGTAGATGACGCTTACTTCGTCAATTTTGTATCCGGCCTCCCCTAACGCTGTACGGACATCCTGCAGGCTGTCTAAATCCGTATATACCTCGGCTATCGTATCGACGAAAACCACATCTTCCGCCCCTGCATCGGCCGCGACCAGGAATACCTCATCTTGATCAAAGTCATCAGAAACGCTGATGAATCCCTTTCGTGTGAATTGCCAGGCAACGGCACCGGCTTCGGCCATATTACCACCCTGCTTATTGAATGCGTGGCGGACTTCGGCTATGGACCGGTTACGATTGTCGGTTACGACCTCTATCAAGACGCCGACGCCATGGGGCGCATAACCCTCATAGATCACCTCATCAAGTTGGCCGCCTTCCAGCTCCCCGGTACCTCGCTTTATCGCCCGATCGATATTGTCTTTGGGCATATTGGCCGTCCGAGCCTTATCAATCGCCAGGCGCAAGCGAACATTGATGTTCGGATCTCCGCCGCCTTCGCGGGCAGCGATAGTTATCTCCTTGTTGAGGCGAGTGAATACCTTTCCTCTCTTGGCGTCGGTTGCGGCCTTTTTATGCTTTATTGTTGACCATTTTGAATGTCCAGACATTGTATTCTCTCCGGTAGTTTGTTCCGAGGGCTTAACCTGCGGTTCAACCAGCAGGTTGAACCTGCAAGTTTACATGGAATGGCTCTTGACACAGGAATGCGCTCCTGTATGGGCCTATGCATCATCCATTTGGTAGTGCAGACCGTGCATAACTCTACGAATTATTATACTTCAAATCTACCCCACTCTAAACGGCCCTAAGAAGGTGAGGTTCAACACCAAATTCCCAATATTCTTGCATAACATGCGGGAATATCATTGGGCGGTTACATCTCAGCCTCATGGGGAGAGCGGCCGGGAAACATCGTGTCCAACAACTCCGGCGCATAGCGACGAGCCATATCGCTGCTGATGCTGTTGCTATGGCAGATTTCACCATATAACCTACCACTCGGCCTCCATCGCCTTTCCTGGCTTTCGGGATCAACTTCGATCAATCCAAATCGCTGAGTCCATCCGCGCTCCCACTCGAAACTGTCGACCAGGCTCCAGTGATAGTAACCCATAACCGGATAATTAAAACTGACAGCACGCCACAATTCCCGCAAGTGGGTCATGATGTATGTAGGTCGCAGTTCATCTGAGTCATCTGGCAAACCACTCTCAGTGATGTAGATTGGCTTCTTATGCCGCAAATTCTCCTTGATAACATCGAAAAGATCTGCTGGATAATGGCCGAATAGGCTGTCACCAACCATTACCTCTCCTTTAGGTCCTTGCTCCTCGTACAGGCGACTGGGTCTCGGTGGAAACCGAACGTGCGCCCGCGAGTAATAATTAATACCCACGAAATCAAAGGTGCCAGACAGACCACGCATCGTTCCTCGACCCACCGGCCATCTCAGGCGACCCGTGGACATGCTGTTCATCCATGAATCGTTAAAGAATTGGGAAACGCGCCTGGCCCACCAAGCGTCCAACCGGTTTCCCTCAACCCGCGGCTTTATTGGTCGAAAATGCTTGGCAACGCCGACCATCGCTTCAGGATACTTCTCTTTTATCGTGTGGTAAGCGGCTGCGTGGCTTTGAAGCAGGTAGCGAATGGCATGAAAACCGGCTGACCAACCTCTACTGTTCGGAGGAGGAAAACCATCCTGAATATAACGGAGGAGGACGTAGACCATTGGCTCATTGATCGTGACCCATTTAGGAATTAGGTGGCCCAGCTCGGCTGCAACTTTGGCTGTATAGCGCTGGAAATAATCAACCACCAAATCAGTGCTGAAATCTCCCTTTCCCACCAGCCAAACCGGATTGCTGAAGTGGTGCAGGGTCACCATCGGTTCCATTCCCCGATCGTGCAGTCCCTGCAGCATCTCCTTGTATCGATCGAGAGCATCTTGATCAAAGGAGCCAGGTTCAGGCTCAATGCGACTCCACTCCAATGAAAGCCGCTGCGCGTTGGCCCCCATCTCCTTCGCTCGATCGAAATCCGCCTCGGCGTTTTCCCACCAATCGCAGGCCAGGGCAGAGGTGCTGCCGTCAAGAATATGCCCCTCTTCTTTCTCGAATTGCCACCAGTCATTGTTGGTGTTGTTCCCTTCAACCTGATGGGAAGAGGTCGCCGTTCCCCATCGGAAATCGGGGGGAAAGTACATGGTTGCTTCAGCCATTAATTCAGTACCCTTGTCGCGTGTTGTTGTATTATTTCCCCCTGATATACTTGTGCATTATAGTTTATTCGACAGCAAGCGGCGAAAGCGACACCAAATGGATTGTCCGGTTGCAGAGGCCTTGAAGTAAAATCCTCCTGGAAGCTGTCGCCGGAGGTATTAGTGAGAGATTTAGTTCCAAAGAGCGGATACTACTATCCCAATAGAATCGCCCGCATATATCTTCAGGCAATGGAAGAGATAGTTGGGCGAAACGGAATGAACGCCTTACTCAACCTCAACGGTATGCAAGACTTCGTTGGTGAGTACCCCCCCCTTAATTTGAACAAAGAGTTTGATTTCGCCGACTTTTCGAATTTGAATCGAGGTCTGCTGGACGTTTATGGGTACCAAGGCGCTCGGGGTCTGTCACTCCTGGCTGGTCGTGCCACGTTTGACCAGGGGCTAAAAGGATTTGGACCTCTGGCGGGCGTTAGCAATGATGTTTTCGAATCGCTGCCCTTGCCGACCAAGATTAGGATTGGAGTGACGGCTATTGCCCGGATATTTTCCCAGTACAGCGATCAGGTCTCTCATGTTGAGAATTCTGATGATCGACTCACCTACACCATTGAACGATGCCCAGTCTGTTGGGGACAAAATTACGAAAAACCCATCTGTTTCGTAGCGACGGGTCTTCTTGAAGAAGGCCTTCGTTGGGTTAGCGGTGGTCGCGACCATCGGGTGGAGGAGATCGAGTGCGTCGCGGTCGGAGATAACGCCTGCATCTTCACAATTGATGATATTCAGATCACACAGTGATCAAGTGATGGTATGCTTATGCCTGCCCTGATTTCACCTGCATTGAACTAATGAGCAAGACAGTCATCATCCTACCGACCTACAACGAAGCCAACAATTTGCCTGTATTGGCAGCCGAATTGTGGGCTTTACAGATCCCTGAGCTATCGATCCTGGTCGTCGACGACAACTCCCCGGATGGCACAGGAGAGATTGCTGACGAGCTTGCCCAGCGTCGGTCAGGCGACCTACACGTAATACACCAGCCGGAAAAAGCAGGCCTGGGACGAGCCTACGTCGCTGGTTTTCGTTGGGCCATGGATCAAAGTGCGGACTACATCATCCAGATGGACAGCGATTTCTCCCATTCTCCACCACATATTCTCCAGATGCTCGAGGAAGTCCAGAATGTTGATCTGGTTGTTGGATCTCGATACGTGACCGGGGGAAGGGTGGATGAACACTGGAGCTTCGGTCGCTACCTGTTAAGTTGGTGGGCAAACGCGGTCTACACCAAGATCATCTTAAATCTAAAGGTCAAGGACGCGACCTCCGGCTTCAAATGTTGGCGAGCGACCGCCATACAGCAAATCAACCTCGATTCTATCAAATCCAATGGCTACAGTTTCCAATTCGAAATGGCCTATTTGGCCGAGAGGTTAGGTTTCCGGATCGTTGAGATACCAATCTATTTTGAAGACAGGCGTATTGGTCGATCGAAGATGACGATCCCTGTTAAAGTAGAGGCCATCTTCCGGGCTTGGGAGATCCGATGGCGGTATCGGAACCTGCGCAATACGAACCCTCCTTCCAATGCAACCACAAATTGAGTACCTTGAATGTCGTGAGATAACGCTGCTCAGGCAATGCATCCGTGCTAGGAGTGAATGAGCCGGCTATCCGTCTATAAAAAAGACTTCCTAATTGCGGTAGGGTTTCTGATCCTACCGCTTTTGCTCTATGGCGTCGTTTCCATCGGCGGCCAAACCATGCTGCCCGTGGACAACCTCTACCAGTGGCAACCTTGGGCCGTTCAGGCAGAAGATCTAGATCTCCAACCCCCTCAAAACGGCCTGATCAGCGATCTCATCCTCGAGAATTACCCCTGGAAGCAATTTATCGTCAACAGCGTTCGTGATGGCGAAATCCCGCTTTGGAACCCCAACATTTTTGCCGGAACCCCGTTTCTAGCGACAGGCCAGAACTCAGCCTACTATCCTTTTAGCGCTGCTTTCCTCGTTCTCCCGCTTCCCGATGCCTATGGCTGGTACACGATCAGCCAGCTTTGGCTTGCCGGAATCCTGGCCTATGTGCTCGGTCGGATCTTGACTTTGCGGCGATCAAGCGCCGCAATAACCGGACTCGTCTATCAGGGGTGTGGATTCATGCTGGTGAGCAGCGCCGTTTTTCCAATGATCCTGGGTGCAGCTGTCTGGCTTCCCTTGCTGCTCGCTTGCGTGGAGATGATTATTCGGAACTCAACCAGCAGGCGCGGCGCAGGAGGTACTCTGCCCTGGGCAGCCTTGGGCGCCTTTGCCCTGGGAATACAGATACTGGCCGGTCATATCGAAATCACCTATTACTCGCTTCTGGTGATGGCTTTCTTCGCCCTCTGGCGGCTGGTTTCCATCGGTTTCACCCTGGTCAGGCAGGAGAGGAACATTGGATCTGATTCGCCGGTCAATTCCACCAATCAGTCGAATATTCGCTGGTATCTTGCCCTGCTGAAGGCAGCACTATGGCTTGCTGGCCTTGTCGTTGCAGGATTCATGCTCGGTGCGGTGCAGTTTATTCCTTTTGTCGAGGTGGGCCAGGCAAATTTTCGAGAAGGGTCGGCCACATTAGAACAGATAAGGGGTTGGGCTTTTCCAATCCGCCGGGCCGTCACCTTATTCTTGCCGGATTTCTTCGGCAATCCATCTGTTCACCGGTATTTCGATGTATTCTCTGGACAGGCAACTAGCTTTACCACAAATCTCTACGGTAATGTAAACCCCCAAGGCGCTTATACTAGCAGTTGGGGGATCAAGAATTACGTCGAAGGCGGGATTTATCTCGGTATTCTTCCGCTCATCTTGGCTGTTTTTGGAGTTATTTCTGCCTGGCGTCTGCGACGCGATCGGTTGTCAGAGATTGGTTTCTTCACCGTGCTTTCTGTCCTTTCGATCGCCTTCATTTTTGGTACGCCGCTTTATGCCATACTTTATTACGGCCTGCCAGGAATCAACCAGCTCCACTCTCCGTTTCGTTGGGTTTTTCCACTCTCCCTGGCAGCAGCTGTCTTAGCTGGCTATGGAATGGACTTCGTTGCCCAGACACGCAGTTCCGAACAAATCCTTCCCCAAGCTAAGGTAAAAGACCAGCAGACGAGATCGCCTCTTGTATCAATTGTCACCTTACGGGTGAAACCATCGGTGGTCTCAATCATCGCCGGCTTGACCTTCTGGCTAGGCGTCGCCCTTCTGGCCTTCCTGCTCATATCCCGATCTATTTATTCAAATATCGAAGCATCTATCAACGAAGTATTCTTGAATCTACAGAATGCAGCCGATGCTTTCCCCAGTGTTCGGGCGTTTTACAGCTATGAGTTTGAACAGCTACTGATCCTGAGCCTGGTTCTTATAGCTTCTGGATTGGCGCTCCGGCTTAGCCGAAGTTCTCTTCGCTGGCGCGGGCGACCCATGTGGGATGTCGTAGCTGCCGCCGTAATTGGGATCGACCTATTGGTAGCTGGTTATGGTTTCAACAGCGTTAACGATACGGCATTGCTAGACAACAAACCAGAGGTGGTCGAATGGCTTGAGAACCAACCGGGCATTTGGCGATTGACGACATTCACACCCCATGGAGAGAAACTATTCAACGCCAACACACCTTGGATATCAGGATTCCAAGATATACGGGGCTATGATTCAATTATCCTAAAACAATATGCGGATTACATGGAAGCTATTGAACCTCAAAATGAGTTGGAGTTCAATCGCATCCAGTCCATATCTGGTTGGGAGTCTCTCAACTCACCTTTGCTAGACCTGCTAGGCGTGAAATATGTCATCAGCAGCGAGGCTATCGACCTACCAAAACTAGACCCTGTATGGGAAGGGGAGGGAGCGATCGTCTATGAGAACCTGGCGGTCGTTCCCCGTGCTTATACCCTTCCACAATCAGCAACCCTGGTGGTGGAAGACGCTTTGCAGGCCATGCAATCCCATGATCCACGACAATATATCGTCGTCGAACGCCAAGAGTGGCCTTTCTCAGAGCCGCGGAGTGCTGAGGGACAATCCCTCACTCCGGCTGAAATCCTTGATTACGGCCGGATAGAGGTGAAGATTCAAGCCACCGTGGACGAACCCTCGTGGTTGGTATTGAACGATACCTTCTTTCAAGGGTGGGATGTCTACGCCAGAGACCTGGATGATGCGGCAAACGAGGAGGAAGAGGAACTCGAAATCATCAGGGTGAACGGCAACTTCCGCGGTGTTATGCTCGAGCCCGGCGACTGGGAAGTTCGCTTCCGCTACAGTCCCCTCTCGTTCAAACTTGGTGGGCTCACCACCTTTATGGGAGGAATCATCGTCTTCTTCGCGGTTCTTGTTTGGGCTTGGCGACGTTTTTACCGGCCTTTGGGACCCATGACAGACACACTCAGCATCGCTAAAAACAGCCTCGCGCCAATGGGTCTCAATTTACTCAACCGGGCTATAGATTTTGTTTTTGCCGCTTTCTATCTGCGTCTTCTGGGACCAGCCGATGCCGGAAGCTACGCCACCGCCATCATAATCGCCGGTTGGTTTGAAATCATCTCCAACTGGGGCCTCAATACGCTGATAATACGAGAAGTATCTCGCGATCGATCGCAAGGCAGCCGTTACCTGCTGAACACCACAATCTTGCGTTTGGGAACAGGGCTAGTAGCTGCCATTCCTATTCTCATTTATGTTTTAAGCGTTCGATCAGCTGGAAATCCCCTTGGAGTTGAGACGACTGTTGCCATCTTCCTCTTGATGTTTGGGATGGTTTTTTCCGGTATGAGCCAGGGTTTTGCTGGTCTATTTTACGCCAATGAGAAAGCCGAATTTAATGCCGCTATCACCACGGTTACGACTATCCTTAAGGTCGGTTTCGGCGTCGCAGTTCTTTTGGTGGGCTATGGTTTCGTGGGTCTAGCCGGTGTTTCGATCGTGGTTAATTTTCTTACTCTAATCCTGCTTGCTGGTGCGGCTTTCTTACAACTCGGCCTATCGGCCCCCTGGCATATTGATTTTGGTTTACAGCGAAGGATGATCGTCCTGAGCTATCCTCTTATGCTTAACCATCTTTTCGCGGTGATATTTTTCCAGGTTGACGTCCCCATGATGCGCCAGATAAACGGTGACAAGGTCGTCGGCTGGTACAACAGCGCCTACAAATGGATTAACGCATTTAACGTCATTCCGTCCTTCTTCACCTTTGCTCTTTTTCCGGTGATCTCGCGTCAGGCCCAAAAGACCATGAGTGATGCGAGACGGACATTCCGCATATCCATTAAGCTAATGCTCCTGTTAGCTTTCCCAATAGCCGCTATGACGACGATTCTGGCTCCGTTGATGATTGGGCTGTTAGGGGGTAGGGAATTTCTACCGGATGGCGCTTTCGCCCTCCAACTCGTGGTCTGGTCCATCCCGATCGGGTGGATGAACAGCGTCAGTAACTACGTCCTCGTCGCTTTTGGTCTTGAAAAGCGGCTGACAATTGCCTTCGTCATCGGCTTGTCATTCAATGTCATTGCCAACCTAATATTCCTGCCACGCTTTAGCTATGTCGCAGCTTCCATCATAACCATATTCTCTGAGATGGTGCTTTTGATCCTCTTTGCCTACTACCTCCGTCCGGCAATGCCTGATGTAGGTTGGCTTAAGATAATCAAGCGACCTTTAGCCCTAACAGCGATCATGCTCTGGGCCATGGTCCTGGGAAACCTGATATCCACTTTCTTGGCCTTGGTTTTTGGGGTCGTTGCTTTCCTGATTGGACTCTGGTTCCTTCGGGTAATCGGGAGTGAAGAGCAGCAGATCTTGAGCTCGTTGCTACCCGTGAGTATCGCCAGATATTTGCCAGTGAACCGGGTGGCAGGTAATAGTAAGAAATGATCTCTCGACCAAAATCCTGGTTAGCCGGAAACTACCGCCTGGTCATGGTATCAGTCTTTCTGATAGCGGCATTGCTGCGGCTGATTGGTCTCAACAACCAGTCACCTCCCGGAATTGAGCACGACGAGGTGGCGCACTGGTTGATCAACCAGGAGATCTTGAGCGGGAATCAGGGCCTCTATTTCACTGGGGGCTATGGACATGAAGCAGGCTACCATTACCTTCAGAGCGGCTTCATGGTGCTCCTAGGCGATAACGTCATGGCACTCAGGTTACCATCCGCGTTTCTTGGATTGCTGGTGGTCGCCGTCGCGTTCGCCCTGTCCCGGCGTCTATTCGGTCTGAGGACTGCCGTATTATCGGCCGCTCTCCTGGCCGTGCTTTTCTGGCCTGTCTTCTACAGTCGGCTTGGTCTTAGAGCCATCTCCTTACCCTTCCTATCAGGTTTGTCGGCCTACTTCTGGTGGCAGGGTTGGCTGAAATGGTCCCTGAGGTCAGACCTGGCGGGCAAACGGGGCAGGGAAAGTGAAGAGAATCCTGGCTCTCGCCCAAATTCTCGCAACCGAGCCCTGGTTTACTTCATCATTGCAGGGCTGCTTGCTGGCCTAAGTTTCTACACCTATATGGCCAGCCGGATCGTTCCCATCTTCTACGTACTATTTGTCCTATATCTTGTCCTAATCCACCGTCCTGCGATTCGGGAGCGTTGGCAAGGAGTAGCACTCTTCTTCCTCTCCTACGCCATCGTCGCTACTCCCCTGGCCCTCTATCTCTTGGGTAATCCAGGCGCAGAGTACAGGTTGAGCGAGATAAACCAGCCTCTGACCGCCTTGATGGACGGCAACCTCCGCCCAATTCTGGAGAACACGCTAGACATAGTGGCCATGTTTGGCCTCCGTGGAGATCCGCTTTGGAGGCAAAATGTCGCCTTTCTACCGGTATTCGAACCTCTTGTGGCCATTTTCTTCTATATTGGAGTAGCGATCAGTTTGTTTCGATGGCGAGAACAGCGATATACGTTCTTGGTGCTTTGGCTATTTACCTCAGCAATTCCCAGTATAGTTACTATAGACGCGCCAAGCAGCATACGTATCATTAATGCACTACCGATTTTGACACTGTTTCCTGTTATAGGATTGGAAGTTATTCACTTTTTAAGGCCCTTTTCCACAGATTCGACCAAGTTATCCCCAAAGATCACCCGTATTGCGACTTTTATCGCCTTGGTATTGCTATTTGCTTTGTACATTGCCAGAACAACGTCGGCCATTTTCCAGGAATGGCCAGCGGATGGCGAAGTAAGGTTTGTCTGGCAAGAGGCTTTTACGCAGATAGCCGGGTATCTGGATGAATCCGACTCGACCGAACCTATCGCCATCGGAGGATGGACGCCGGCAAGCATGGACCCACCGACCATTGATCTTACATTGGTAAGGCAAGACCTGGATATTCGTTTCTTTGACCCGACTCAGAGCTTGATTCTTCCCATAGGTGACGACCGGGGACAAGCCATAAGAGTTGCTAGACCATCGGAACTGCCCCTTGATCCTTTTATAGAGGAGCAGCTGAGTTCCTGGGGAGTCCATCCAGAAGAGATAGGGAGCTTTACCCTATATGAGGTACCTTTCGGTGTAGTTGACGGGCCAGAGTTCGCGGCGGCGGTTAGCTTCGGCCGCGATTCCAGTGGTGGCGAGCTCACCTATCTTGGCCATGACCTCGCAGCACCATGTGTTGGCCTGGATTCCGGAAGCCCCTCATTTTTGTCGACTTGTGAGCTGATCACCTATTGGCGCGTCGACGAGCAAGGATCGGAACCTCGCCGGATTTTCCTCCATGCCCTTGATGAAACAGGAACCATCCTGGCTCAAGACGACGGTCTGGGTGCGCCGGCGGAACACTGGTTGCCCGGTGACCTGATGCTGCAGAGGCATACCCTGGACCTGTCCCAGTTTGATGAAAACGTCACCCTGCGGTTGGGCGTCTATGATCCGCGAACAGGGACCCGGCTGCTCACCGCTGATGGGCAAGATTTTATCTTGTTAGCGCTGGTCGAATAAGCTATATCAGGCGCCAACGAACGTCATTTTTCACGCTAGGTGCTAGCTGCCTGGCTCCCTCACGCCGCTGGTATGAGCGGTGTCCTACTCTACGAGAAGTTCCCCGGTTAGCTGATGGCCTTTAATTTGAAACTAATTTCCCCGGCCGGAATCTGGGCTGTCACCGTATCGCCTACTTTCTGGCCTAGCAGCGCTCGGCCGATCGGTGATTCGTTCGAGATGCGACCGTTTCCCGGGTCGGCTTCGTGCACGCCGACGATGAGGTAGGTCTCTTCATCGTCTTCGAATCCCTCTTCGACGACGGTGACCGTGCTGCCCACGCGAACCTTATCGGTTTGCCCACCGTTGTCAATGATCTGTGCCCGCCGCAATGAACCTTCCAGGTCCTTGATGCGCCCCTCGACGAAAGCCTGTTCTGACTTGGCGTAATGATAGTCGGCATTTTCAGACAAATCGCCGAGCGAGATAGCTGCTTCCAATCGTTCCGAGATTTCTTCTCGCCGTTCTGTAACCAAGTACTCGAGTTCCTCGTTAATTTTTTGTAAACCTTCTTCAGTCACGTAGACGACGTTATCGTTCCTCATTATTATTCTCCATCTCCAGCTTCAGCAGACGCATCGTGTTCAGCAATCTGAACCGATTTACCAGAAATATCTGTTGCGTTCCACAAAATCGGAGGTTGGTACTACCGGAGGGTACTGGCCAATCTTACTGGCCGTCTACCTCACTATCTTTGACCTCAATCCAGGCAATATGCTACGCACTAAGCCGGGCAATATGCTTTGCATTATGCCTGGCAATTTGCCTTGTAAAAGAACAACCCCGCACCATGCAGGGCTGTCGCAATAAAGCATGATCAGTATAGCTGATGGCAGAACCTTTGTCTAATGCCCCTAATCTAGAGTGCCCCTAATCTAGAGCAAAGGCAATGATTCGCTGCACAAGCAAGCCCATCTGTGAAAACCGAAGAACTGAATCCGGCTGGAAAACTATGGTAGGCCCATGTAACCACCCAAGGGGATGACCCTGAGACAGTCACGCGTCCCACGTTCTAACTTACCACGATATTGACCAGCTTCTCAGGCACGATGATGATTCGCCGGACTTGTTTGCCATCAATGTAGCTCTTGACTTTGGAACCAGCCAATACAACTGTTTTTAGGTCGTCGTCAGTGATACCAGCCGGGACAATAATCTTATCTCGAAGTCTACCGTTCACCTGGATCATGATGATGATCTCCTCCGCCGCGATCAACTTTTCATCGTATTCGGGCCAATCCATAAGGTGTACTGATTGACCCTTGTTTCCCAGGACGTCTTGCCATACTTCTTCAGTAACGAATGGAGCGATGGGGCACAGAAGAATCGTGATCGTCTCCAAAGCCTCAGCCCACATGGAACGAGCGATACCCTTTTCCCAGTAGTCATACAGGAGGTTAAGATACTGCATCAAAGCGGCAACGGCCGTATTGAATTTAAAACGCTCCAGGTCTTCTGTCACTCGCTTGATGACCCGGTGCATCTCCCGATGAAAAGCGACTTCACCAGCGCTATCTCCTCGTTCCGGACCGGACTTGAGGCTATCCGTGGCTATCAAATGGGCGTAGCGCCAATAGCGATCCAAGAACCGGTTAATCCCCTTGATATTGGAATCGTCCCAGATGACGTCGCCATCAAAGGGGCCGATGAAGATGATAAATGCTCTCAGAGCATCGGTCCCGTGTTCTGCCACCACCTCATCTGGGGTCACGACGTTGCCCTTAGATTTGGACATTCGTAAGC
>DASRZI010000475.1:0-5539 GCA_035686605.1 Candidatus Zixiibacteriota bacterium | reverse complement strand
GTTGGTCGTAGACTGTGAAGCTTTCGTCAAACCGGCCGCCGTTCAGCCCGGGATTTTCGTCGAAATACTCAACCACCGCCTCTGGTGTATCGATACCAGGCCAGGAGAAAGAATCGGGATTGAGCGATAATCCAAACAAGTTCGGCGTCCTCGTTCCCAAATAGGCGATTTCAAATCCCAGTTGACCGTCGAACAGCAGGTGATAGTACTGGGACGAATGAGGATATCGCTCATCAAGTCGGGGAATGACGCCATAATTTCGATTAGAAGAGAGGATCAAATAATCGGTTCCTGCGACCAATTGAAGATTGTTCTCAACTTTTTGCCTGTCATCCAGCTCATCGGCGCCCGATAGCCAATTGACCAGATTGGTGCTGTATTCACTTCGCCTTCGTGTCTGACTATCGATTTCTGCAGAATCTGGCAGCGGATCGTCCCATACTTCATTCAGTATTGAGGACCCTGGCTCCAAGTTCTCGTAGATCCAGCTCGAGGCAGTGATCCATGGATGGGGTTGGTCATACATGTTCACAAAGCTGATAGCCCGGATGGCAGCGGCGACCAGGACTATCCCAATGATAACTCGCCGCCATTTAGGTCGGGGCAAACTCAGGAGCATGGCAGCCGCATACAGCATTAAGAAGGGGACCAATGGTTCCAAGTAGCGCATAAACTTGACCATCAACGCCCCGGTCGTAATGAAGAAAGGCACCGTCCAGGCAAGTACGACTAGCTCACCTTCGGATATCTTAAACGGTCCAACACCGAATTCGTCAGAATGGTCCAATACTGGATTCAATTGACTCAGTGTAAATGGCCTGGATTTTGCATTCCAGAGACAATAGAGAACTTTTCCAACACGCCAAACCGCCCATCCAAAGGCGGTGAAGGCTGCTAGGCCAAGAAGATAACCCATCCCCCACCGCAATTGGGTTTCGACAAAATATAGAAATGCTGTTGTTCCCAAATACTGCCTTGCGAATGGCACATCTCTCGAGCCCCGCACCATTGTTCCTTGCAAAATCAGGTTCTCAAAGTAGCATGAACTGAGTCCCGGCAGCGGAATTTCTAACGGACCGACACCAATTGAAGGCGAGTCGACATCACAGCTCCAATCTATGATGGCGAAAGGGTTTGTAATCGCGAAGGAAACAAAAGCAATGATAAAAACGGCAATCAGCAGAATAACCCGGGCACTGCGAGTACGATCCCCGGTGAACATCACTGATATTGCCAGAGGGAGGAACAACAGGATTGCGCTAAATTTCGAGCCAATCGCCAGGCCAACCAGAATTGCGGCCACCAGCAGAAAGACCAAACGCTTTCTTTGGCTGTGGTTTGGACGCAAAGACAGGACCATAAAGGTTAACGAGGAGACGACAAAGAAGGTGAGAAACGGGTCGGCGGTAAAAAAGTGCGACAGCTGAATGTGCATCACATTCAAGGCCAGGAAAGCTGCTGCTAGTAGTCCGGCAGCGGAATTAAAGAGCAGTCGTCCAAGAATATAGACCATTGCCACTGTTGCGACATCGAAAAGCGCCGCCAGGACGCGTCCCATCGCCGCGACATGGCTGAACTCATTCATCCCATCCCGATTCAGCAGATCACTGGATAATAACCAATCATCAGGTAGAAGCCGGCCAAAAGTTGGTCCAACTTTTTCCATGATTCGGGTCGCTGCGACACCCAGGTAGAGAGGCAGATGTCCGTAGGCGAATCTCCTTGCCGTATCTTGCTCGAGAACAATCCCGTCAGTTTCGGCTCCGTCTGGCCAATAATATGGATTGAACGTGGATTCGTGGGGCTCAAACGCCGCTCCCCAATCTTCAGGCCACTCGATGCTGGTTGCCACCCAAGCTATATACCGCTCATCTGGGTGATAGTGGTTATAGTCATCCCAATCGATCGCCGTCAGACGTAGAATCGCTGCGACCAGAACGATAATTATCAGCAGGGTGATTTCAAGCCACTTTCTCATAAACCAGGATTGTAGCCCGGTGAATAGAGGTGGTCGACCCACTCCTACTCCTACAAAGAAAAAAGGCCGGAACAGTCGTTCCGGCCTCGCAGGTCGTTAACTTAGCAAAAAACGGTGAGGCTAATCGTCGAAATCTTCGTCCTCGATCTTGCCTTTGGTAATAACTTCGACCTCATCAGCAGAAGGAGCGAACATCAATTCTTCCTCGATGTCTTCTTCTTCCTCTTCTTCGATTGGTGTGTATTCGAACCTGACAACTACGGCATCAGGATCAGTCAACACTTCGACACCTGAAGAAATCGGTAAATCACGTACGTAGATCATGTCATCCGGATTTTTTATCTGGCCCAGGTCAATTTCAATCGTAGAAATCAAAGCGTCCGGCATACACTCGATTTCGACCGAGTATAAGACCAGAGCAGTCGTCCCCAATCCCGAAGCCACAGGGGCTGCGATGCCGGTGGTAACGAGATCAGCCTCTACTATGATCTTTGCTTCCATATCGACCTCATAGAAGTCCACATGAATCAGATCACCACGAGTGACGTGTGACTGAACATCTTTAACCACAACGGTATGAGTTATGTCTTCTACCGTTATGTCAATTAAATGCGTGGTTCCAGCTTCTTTCAAAACCCTTCGTAGAGCCAAGTTTTCGATTTTGAGCAGCGTGTTATCTCCCTGACCGTATATTACGGCGGGTATAATTCCTGCCTTACGCAAATTCTGCGCTCTTTCGTCGGCAACTACCCTTGGTTCCGCTTCAAGAGTTACCCTTTCATTCATTAGCTTATGCCTCTCTCGTTGAATATCTTGTGACGTCAAAAAATCCGATGTTCAGCATTTCGATAGGATGCAAATTCCTCTCGCTCAAACACCGGATAATGTTAGCCGATCTCGGAATAAAGAACACGGAAGTATATGAAATTTGGAAGTAATCGTCAATCTCTGGAAGCAATCTCTGGAAGCAATCTCTCTGGAAGCAATCTCTCTGGAAGCAATAAATAAAGGCAGGTAGATGCTTGTAACTCCAAAACGGTGCTGAGCCGAGGATTGGGCAATAGAATTCTGAATCACGACTGAGATTAGACCCCCTAAATGGCTACGTGACCTCTCCGTTCTTGACGGGTATGATCAGCCCTGGTAAAAATCTAACATGGAGGCGAGTTTGTGGAAATGAATGACTCGGGACTGTCTCAATACTATAGTTATATTCTAAGCACCGGAAAACTGCGCAGTATCGAACATGCTCAGCGATGGAGCAATGGCGTTTTAAAAACCCTTGGTATTTGCCTTGATCGCAGAACCAAGAAGAACATTGCCGGAAATCTTCCAGAGGAATTGGCAAAGTCACTAAAGGGCGTCTTCTGGCTGCTACATTTTCGCGATCCCCAAATGAGTGGCATTGAATTTCAGCAAAGGGCAGCTCGCCGTAGTGGCAACACCGATGCCGAGTTTGCCTATTATCCCACCCTGGCTGTTTTTGGTGGGATAAAGCATTACATTGATTCCGATCTTGAAGATCGAATATCAAATGCCTTGTCCCAGGAAGTGCGCGAGCTTTGGCAGAAAGCAGAACGCCCTCAGGCGATCGTTTGATCAGCAGAGCCGGCTCCGGTTACAGTAGAGATTCTGTGATAAGCGGGGTAAATGGGTACATAGGCCGCATTCTTAGGAGCTATCCCTACCTTGGGATTTTCTTCCTGTTGATCCTTCTTGCTGCCTGCAGCGATTCATCCTCAAATCTCGGTGCCCGCAATCCGATTTCCGTCACGATAAACTACGATGGACTAACCGAAACCATCGAAACCACGGCAGGGAACGTCCGTGAGTTTCTGGAGGACCAGGGTATTGAGATTGGTCAATCTGATCTGATCGATCCTCCCTCCTTCACTCCAATCATCGAAGAAATGGAAGTTACGATCGTTCGAGTTTCAGACAGCGTCGAGGTTGTCGACCGGACGGTTCCGTTCCAGAGACGGACTGTGAGAAATGAATCGATGAGCACAGACGATCCGCCTATTATTATTCAGAAAGGTTTACCAGGCCTTCAGGAGGTAACCGTTCGTATCGTCTTTCATGATGATATCGAGTTCTCTCGACAGGAAACTCAAGTTTCTATCATAGAGCCTTCAGTGGATGAAATAGTGATGATTGGGGTCGGGGCAGCACCAGGAACCGTCGATTTCGATGGCCTACTTTCTGTCATCAGCGGAGGTGTGGCTGTGATTATGCGAGGTTCGAGTTCATATCTTGAACCCGTGAATACAGGCAACGACCTGGATTACCGTGTGTACGAGCTTTCGCCGACTGCTGGTCATCTGCTATATACAAGAGCGACGACAGATACCGACAAGTTTAACAGCCTGTGGGCTGTTGGAACGGAGCGAGGTGAAGTACCCAGGGACCTTGGGATTTCTAATGTATTGTGGGCTGCCTGGAATCCGGAGCGGATCGGCGAGCTGCAAATCGCATACACGACTGGAGAGTTCACCGATATTCCTCCTGGATGGGAGGCGAATAATGACTTGTGGATCGGCGATCTTCCGGAGGATCGTTTTGCTGATTTCGAACCGGAGTTGATCGTCGAATCATATCCAGCCACCTATGGGTGGTGGGGTGGAAACTATGCATGGTCCCCCAATGGCCGCTATATAGCCTACAGCTACGCCGATGAAATTGGTATTATCGATTCGTACTCGACCGATCCCGATGAACAGAGGATCATTTTACAGGACTTTACTGAATACAATACGCGGTCGGATTGGGTCTGGGTTCCCCCGATTTCCTGGTCTCCAGATGGAAATTTCTTGGCTTTTTCCAAGCACTCCGGAAACGACCCTAACAACGCCGAATTTGAGACCATGGTTGTCGACATCTCTACTGGTGTTTCGAACCGATTTGTTGAGCAATCAGGTATCTGGAGTCTTCCGTCCTGGTCGCCACCATTCTTGGATCCCCTGCGTGGATCTCGCGACTCCAGCCAGATTGCCTTCCTTCGAGCAAGCAATCCTGCAGACAGCCAGCGAAGTAGTTATACGTTGTGGTTGATGGATCGAGACGCCAGCAACCTCAGGCAGCTCTATCCATCGGCAGGTGAAAACAGCCATTTTCCTCGAGGTGGGAGGTTCATGGCTTGGGGACCTGATGGACGGGACATCGCCTTCATCTACGACGACGCGCTTTATCTCATGGATCTGGACAGCGGCGAAGCTCACCGTATCACCCAGGATGACAATGTCATTAGAAACCCGACCTGGGCGCCCTATGGACCATCCTCATTTGAGGTACTTAAGTTCGGTGAGGGGGCGGCTGGTGCTGTATTCCAGTTGACGGACCGGGAAGATATGCCATCTCGATAGGGCTCGCGATACTCTAGATTGCTTCAGATAGAAATTGATTCGACTGAACCACGGATGTCCTAAGCCTACCTAATGAGGACCAAAAACCTAAAACCAGTAGTCCCGATTCTACTGCTATTGCTGGCAGTCGTATCCTTTGTGGCGCTGCTCGCGGTTAAGTTGAGCCGTGATTTTCAGGTCAGAGGTATACCAGCCGACC
>DASRZI010000474.1:0-13615 GCA_035686605.1 Candidatus Zixiibacteriota bacterium | reverse complement strand
CTGGCGGAGAAAATCGCCATCCGCCAGAATTGACGCCGTCCCCCCTTCCCGCACGATTCGACCACCGTCCATCACTGCCAACTGGGGTAGAAGCTCTGAAACCATGGCCATGTCATGGGTGGAAACGAGCATCGTCATATCAAGATCTCGCAACAGTGTGATAAGATTGCGCCTGGCTCGGGGATCAAGCCCAGCCGTTGGCTCGTCCAGTACTAGAATCTCGGGACTCATTGAAAGAACAGTGGCAATTGATATCCGTTTTTTCTCACCAATGCTCAGGTGAAATGGCACTCGGTCCACATAATCTTCCATCTCCACGACGGCAAGGGCATCTGAAACGCGCTCTCGTACCTCTTCTTCCGGATATCCAAGGTGAATCGGCCCAAAAGCTACATCATCAAACACGGTGAGTGAGAACAGCTGATCATCGGGGTCTTGGAAGACAAGTCCTACCGACGCTCTGACGGAATCGATATTCTCATCACTAATCTCCATCCCACAAACGTGAATCTTTCCCTTTCCCTTCAGAACCCCATTCAGGTGAAGCAGTAAGGTTGATTTTCCTGCTCCGTTTGGACCTACAAGAGCGGTTTTTTGTCCTGGCGCGACAGATAATGAAACGCCATTCAGCGCGTTGCGTCCGTCAGGATAGGAAAAAAATAGATCAATTACTTCGATGGCGTGATGCATTTATCCATCCAGCTCAGAAATTAAATGAGATATGTGCCAGCGACAATGACTCCATAGATCAGGATCGCTCCGATTAATGACCAGTAATCGCTCGGTCCAAACTCAAAGTGAGCCAGCGTTCTTATTTGGCCTTTGTATCCTCGGGCGAGCATAGCGTTATAGATTCGGTCACTCCTTTCTATGGAACGCATCATAAGACTGCCAACCATCCAACCAGTCACCCGCGCTCGCCAAAGAAAACTTCCTCCACGCTTTCCTTTCAGCGGTCCAGCACTTCGAGCCTTCCTGGCGGTTCTCAATCTTGATGCCTCGCTTTTCAAGACATCCAGATATCGATAGGTGAAAGTCGCGATGGATGTAAGGATAGATGGCGTGTGTAAGGCCTGAAGACCCCACATCAAGTCAGTGAATCCGGTTAAGACGACGAGAAATATGGCGGCCTGTACGGAGATCCAGGACTTAGTCACGATACTCGTAAAACGGATCGTCCCTTCCACGCTGATATCGATACCTGAGACCGGTAAAGTTAGCAGAGTTTCGCCAGGGACCGTGAACAGCAGCGTTACCGCCGCAAGAGCAAATGGCAAGGCGATGACCGACCTCTTTATCAAGTAAAGCGGACTGAATCCAGAAACCAAGGCACAGATGTAGAGGATCATCAAAAGGAGAGCGTATATCAGAAATTCTCCGTGCGGCAGGAGGCTCAAGGTCAAGATAAATCCAAGAGAGACAAGGATTTTCGATCTCGGATCTAATGACGACAGCCCTAGTCTACGATCAGGACGAGAAGAGCGTTCATCAATAGTGGTTCTATTGGTCACAGGTGGTTCACATGGATCTTGCGACTGACTCGGCTTAGCAAACGATAAGCTAGTCCACGGATTCAGATACGCCGCTTTCCTCAGTGCCAACGCTTTGGCTAACGAGCAAACTGCTTTCTAGATGCTGGGTGTCTAGATGCCGGCCTCTGAGCCGACGGGTTCTGAGCCGACGAATCAGCCAAGCGAAGAATAGAATTAAAGCAAATGCCAGGATAGCTCCACCGATAACTACGATGATTCCACCGATATCGCTATCAATGCCAGGCAAGGTGTAATCAGGCATAATGCGCATAACAGGCTCGATGGCCCGAGATGCGAAATCGAAATCTATGGCCACCCGTTCCAATCCATCAGGTGAGGGAGACGAGAGGACAGAGAGTGTCGCAACTATAACCGCGACGATCAAACCGATGGCTATGACATATGCCGATCGGAAATCGCCGGCAACCTTACTATCATAGAGAGCCAGGGGTCGTATTCTGGCTATAAATAGAACGGCTGCTACTGTTATCAGCGCCTCTCCAACGCCGATTATCGCGTGAATGCCAGCTATGGCGGGAATAGTCACCAGTAGACCAGTATCGGAAGCGGCGAGCTCAACTCCTGCAGCGGTTGCGCTAACAACAACAGACAACCAGGATGCGACCACTGTGGCTATAAGCAGACTTGTTCTGCTATCCCCTAATATCCGGTTGAGTACTCTGAATGAAAGCGTGGCTGTTAGGACGGCTAGAACAGCCATGTTGACGATGTTCCAGCCGAGAGCCAGTAGACCTCCATCCTGAAACAATAGCGCCTGAAGGCCGACGACAACCGTCATGACCAGAACTGCTGACCAGGGTCCGGCTACGATCGATACGAGGGCTGCTCCCAAGAGATGGCCGCTTGTCCCTCCCAAAACCGGAAAATTTATCGATTGGGCGGCAAACACAAATGCCGCCATGACACCCAGCAGTGGAATCTGTCTCTCTCCGAGGCTGTCTTGAGATTGACGAATCGCATATGCCAGGACAACAACAGCTAAAACTAAACCAACAAGGGCAACCGGAACACTTAGGAATCCGTCGGGAATATGCAGCGCGGCAGTATTCAACAATATCGGCAAACGCAAGATCAACTCTCCCCAGGATGACATGATTCGCAGAAACCTTGCAGAGATAGATGAGTCATGTCTATTACAAATCCATACCTCTCATTAATGCGTTCTAGAAACGGCTCAAGTAGATCATGAGAAATCTCATGATCTTCGCCGCACCTTCTGCAGATGAGGTGGTGGTGTAGTCGCGGTCCTGACACTTCATATCTTAGATGCCCACCGTTTGAGGTGAATGCATCGATGACTTTCAGTTCCTGCAGCAAACCTAACGTGCGGTAGACAGTCGTCCGATTCACAGCTTCGGATGATCGGCGGACGATTGCATAGATCTGCTCCGGGGAAGCACGTCCGCCCGCTTCGCAGACCGCATCCAGAACTAGCTGTCTTTGCATCGTCATTCGGTAGCCTTCGCCTTTCAACAGGGCCGCCAGATTGAGCGATTCATGACTCATAATATGCTCCTTGCAAATGCAACTTATTGCAATTACAAATAATACGGCAGATTGAAGCTACCGTCAAAAAAAGATCAATTTAGGGAGGAAATCGCCAGAAAACAGATCCCCGGAGGCCTATACCCAGCAGCTTGTCTCAAGGACTTGAGTTCTCAAGGAATTGAGAAGGATGGATTAGCGAAGGTTTTAGCGGGCAGGTTGTTTAGTCGGATTCGATGATATCAGTTCGATCTTGGGCTTCTGCGAGTTTGTCCGATTTCCTAATCGGCATGAGAACCGTCTCCCTCAACATGGCATCGATCATCGTGCTTCTCCGTTTTACAATGATAACCGGGCAGTTTGCCCCATCCGCAACCCGTTGGGCTACGTTCCCCATGAGCAGGTTTCGGAATCGGGGCTCTTTCGTAGCCCCAATGACAATCATGTCCGCGGTCTCGGAAGCCCCAATAATTCCATCATAGGGGTTATCCGCGTGGATGACTTGCTGGGCAACCTCATAATCGACTCCGTGTACTGATCGGCGGAAGGCATTTTGGGCCTGTGCTTGAGCTTGAACAGGACCGACGCCGGGTATGGCGATATAAATCAATACAACTGTCGTGTCCTCTGCCGTGTTCCTGGCAATGGCGACAGCCGTCGTAACCGCTAACCTGCTGTTCCGCCCGCCTGCGATTGGTACCAGGATTCTCCTCAGTTTGTCATATGGCCTGAAGCGAACAATGGCTATATCTGCCGGTGGGTTCTCTATAATACGGTCGATGACAGAGCCAAAAAGCTGTTCATTAGTACCAGAAGAACCCGGCCATCCAAACAACAACATGTCGCTGCTGTTTTCAGCAGTCGTTTTTAAGATTGCCTCAGGAACGCTTCGGCCAAGGCGAATCATGGTATGTACTGGAACGTTTTCTTCCTTGGCCCGGTCGATCACCTCTTGAAGCGGTGGCCTCCCTTCCCTGAGGAATAAGCGGCCGTCAGTCAGACTTAGCTGGCGCGGCACTTTTACAACATAAAGAGCAATGACCCCCCCGTTGTGCTCTTTTGCTAGAGCGCTACCGATTCGACCGAGGTCCGCAGCTTGGTTCACGTTTGCCACCGGTATGAGGACGGAATAGTCGACCGATACCAGCGCTTCTTCCATGAGCACTTCTTTCGGGCGATCGCTCTCTTCCTTGCCCCGGAAGTAACCCCAATAGAAAAGCGCACCGGCGACAATCCAGCTCAGGCTGACAACCGTGACCCGAAGACCCAATGCGTAGGCAAGAAACAAGGCCAGGGCAATATTGGTTACAATGCCAATTACCGGTGGCCAGGGAAAGAGAGGTACGAAGAATCCGCGCTCCAGGTCAGGACGTCTCTTGCGCAAAGTCATGACCGTGATGTTTACCTGAGCAAACATCAGGAGGAACATGATGTCTGCTGAAGCCGCCACCTCCTCGATAGGCAGTGCCACGCCCATTCCGATGATTAAAATTGCTGAGAGAAAAATCGCCCAATAAGGCGTATGCATCTTAGGATGGATTCTGCTGAAGACTTTGGGAAGATTGTGATCTCGTCCCATAGCGAACGAGACGCGCGAGGAGGAGTAAATGGTTGCGTTCAGAGCTGACATCGTCGATGCCAGTCCGCTAATGAGGATCAGGATCCCTCCGGCGGGCATGATTTGCTCAGCCGCCTTAACAATGGCAATTTCTTTCTCCGAAGCAAGATAATCCCAGATATTAAATCCTTCAGGAGGAATAACGGCACCGATAGCCACAATAGCAACAAGAACGTAGATAACAACGACGATGGCAATTGAAATGAAGATCGCCCGGGGGATATTCCGCATCGGATTGATGACTTCCTCACCACTCTGGGCGATGATTTCGTATCCCTCAAAAGCGATGAATGTCAAGCCCATGGCGACGAAGACACCCCCTATGCCGTTGGGAAACATATCTACCTTAAAAACGTCCAGCGACTCTGGACGTTCAATCATGGTGTAGATTCCAAACCCAACAAACACGAGTAGAATGATGACCTTGGCAATTGTTACGACATTTCCAATGGCCCCTGTCTCGCTAGCTCCTCGAAAGTTAATGTATGAGAAAAGGCTAACGATGATAATCATAAACAGGAGGGTCATTTGGAATTCGGTCAAGCCGAACATAGGGAGGCCTGCCAGGTTCCAGATTTCGACGGCGAATCGCCCAAATCCCAAACCATACAGCGAACACGCTACCGCATGGGCGAACCAGCTCATCCAGCCAGCCATAAAGCCCTGTGTGCCCCCCATTCCCTCTTTGACCCAAAGATATCCCCCACCCGCTTCAGGGAAACTAGAACCTAATTCTGCGTACGACAGGGCCGTAAATGTCGTTACGATTCCATTAAGCAGGAATGCAATGACCAGAGCCGGGCCCGCTTCGCCCGCGGCAATTCCGGTAAGGACAAATATGCCGGCGCCAATCATAGCGCCAACTCCAATCATGGTGATGTCGAGAAGGCCCAGGCTTCGACTCAGGGTGATGTCCGAGGCGCTGGTATGGTTGCTCATGGATCCTCCTTAATGGTACAGCTGGCAGATTTTACCGGAAATGACAGCTAACGGGAAGTACTGGGCGCATGTAGTTGCTGGAAACAAGGATGTGCCTATGCTAAACTTGCCTCTCTCAATTATTTACTCGCTTATGGCTAGGTTCGGCTGATCAATCCTTGGCCCCTTAATGCTGCTGTCCTGACGGAGAGTGAAGAGAATGAAATCACTTTTAGATCGATTACAGATTCGTGATGTAAACCCTGGAGTATCGGCGGGATCTGACCAGTGGTATAGCGATCCGGGCGGAAGTAGACTCGCCTCAATAAATCCTTCCACTGGAGAAGTATTAGCCGAGGTAGTGCAAGCCACCCCTGAGAACTATAACAAAGCTGTCGACCAGGCTGCCATCGCATTCCAGTCTTGGCGGAATACACCGGCGCCGGCTCGGGGACAGGTCGTTCGTGATCTAGGTAACGCCCTTCGTGAGCTCAAGGAGCCATTGGGAGACCTGGTGTCGCTGGAGATGGGCAAGATCCGTGTCGAAGGGCACGGCGAAGTACAAGAAATGATCGACATCTGCGATTTTGCCGTCGGACTTTCACGCCAGCTTTATGGATTGACAATGCATTCAGAGCGTCCGGGGCACCGCATGTACGAGCAATGGCACCCATTGGGGCCAGTGGGCATCATTTCTGCCTTCAACTTCCCTGCTGCGGTCTGGTCCTGGAATGCGGCCATTGCTGTTGTTTGCGGCGATCCTGTGATTTGGAAACCATCGAAAATGGCGCCCTTAACCGCCATCGCAATCCAGCATATCTGTAATCGGATCATGGCTGACCATGGAATTCAAGGCATTTTTAATTTAGTTGTTGGCAAAGGTGGGCAGATCGGCGATCTATTCCTTCAGGACGATCGCCTGCCGCTAATCTCCTTTACCGGGTCAACCAAAATCGGCCGTCATGTAGCTCAAACAGTTGCTGGAAGGTTTGGACGCACGATCCTAGAATGTGGCGGCAACAATGCCATTATCGTCGCCAAAGACGCAGATTTGGAACTGGCGGTGCGAGCCATATTATTTGCCGCTGTGGGCACCGCAGGTCAACGGTGCACTACTACACGAAGAGTGATAGTAGATAAGATCATTGCCGAAACGCTTACCGATAGACTGCGAAAGGCATATGGACAAATAAGAATTGGCGATCCTCTAGACGATGATACGCTGATGGGACCGCTGGTATCGCCAGATGCGGTGGACGAAATGTTTTCTGCGTTAGAACGGGCTCTGGCAGACGGCGGAGAGATCGTGGCTGGCGGAAGAAAACGTCCTGATCTGGGTCAGAACTTCGTCGAACCGACTATTGTAGCCATGCCTGCCCAGACCCAGATCGTTCGAGAAGAAACATTTGCTCCGATTTTATACCTTTTGGAGTACGATGATCTCGCGGATGCCATAGCTTTGCAGAATGGTGTACCTCAGGGATTGTCGAGCGCCATTTTCACCGATTCCATGCGTACGGCCGAGACATTCCTCTCGACAAATGGGTCCGACTGCGGAATCGCAAATGTGAACATCGGGACATCGGGGGCTGAGATTGGAGGTGCATTTGGGGGCGAAAAGGAGACTGGCGGTGGTAGGGAGTCTGGATCGGATGCCTGGCGAGCCTATATGCGCAGGCAGACTAATATGATCAATTGGTCCTCAAAGCTCCCTCTCGCCCAGGGCATTACTTTTGGCGAGTAGATCTTATCTTGTGCAAAGAGATGCCAGTTGGTTATTAGAAATTTTACAAAATTGTGAATTAGTAATGTCTATGCGAAGCAGCAAATATCAGGAATAGTTCTTCTCTCGGTCTTTGTAACTAAATTCTGCTTGCCAAGAAGTCAGATAGATATCCCATCGGCGAGCGCCCCTACCCCACGTGGAGAAAAACCAGCGCCCGTATCTAGAAATACAGTGTGCTTTCTATTGGCGGTGGGGCCGTTTCCAAGGGAAACATGCAAGCATAGAGGAAGCATGAAGCGACTCGGTGTGTTCAACGAAGATGTTATCGAGGCGGTATAAGCGATCCAGAGAGGCTAAGTTTTCTCAGGACCACGTAAAGAGTGGATAAGTTCTTTAGCTTTTTGTTTTCGTACGAATGCAGTCACCAGATCCCCCGTCTGAAAGACCGTATTTCCTTGGGGAATTACGACGTGCCCGTCGCGTTGAATTGAAACCAGAATGCAGTCTCTCGGCATGGAAGGACCAATTTCCTCAACTTTTTTGCCGATCGCAACATCATCTGCCACAAGAAGGATTTCCACAAATTCGGCCTCCTTCTCGTAATGAGTTTGAAGTCGATTGGCTCGCTGATGTATCACCTCTCGACGTGTTAGACCTAGAGAGTATGCTCGACTTATTCCTTTTCGCCTGAGAAGTCCTAGTAACTGGTGGGTATCCTCTCGCGAAACTACCGGCAGCCGCCCCAATCCACGAGATCCCATCCGAGCTAAAGCATCTCCCATCGTCTCGTCCGGATAAGCTACTTTGAGGTTCGGCCAACAGGTCGCAATTTCAGCCACAGTCGTGGCCTTAGATCGCTTCTCTTCAAGCGCTCGGTCCAGGTCAGTCAATGTTACAATTCCCCAAAGTTTACCCTCTTCGTCCACCACCATAAGACCATGATGGTGGGAGCGAACAAAAATTTCATCCAGGTCCATTATCGATGTACTCATAGACACTACTTCAGGGTCTCGAGTCATTACCTCACCCACAGTAACGCCCTGCAAAATGTCCATATCACGGCCTCTATCAAGCCGAACGCCTCGACGGCTTAACTTCAGGGTGTAGATGGATTCACCCCGCAGCATTAACTGGGAGAGCAGAGTAGCGACGACGACAGTCAGCATGAGGGGCAATATGATGTGGTAATCGCCTGTCAACTCAAACAGAATGATAACGGCCGTAATTGGGGCATGAGCACTGGCGGCAAATACTGCGGCCATACCAACCAGGGCATAAGCACCCGCAGGGGCACTAACTCCCGGAAAAAGACGGTTGACGACCAGTTCGAACGCTGCCCCCAACATGGCGCCCATGAACAGAGATGGCGCAAAAACGCCGCCAGATCCACCTGAACCGAGCGTAAGGCAAGTAGCGACGATCTTCGCAATAAGAAGGACAAGAGCCGCGCTCAAGACGAGTTCGTTGGCTAAGGCACTTTCAATGATGTCATAACCCACATTGAATACATGCGGAATCCTTGCCCAGGTAATGGGCTGTGTCAAGCTAAGCAAGGGGTAAGTGAAGGCCAGTACACCTAGCAAAGCACCACCAACGGCCGGCTTAACCCATTCAGGAATGCGCTTGAAGGCATCGAACAGATCTTCAGACCAATACAGTGAACGTGTAAATACGACACCTACGATTGCTGCGAGTATTCCTAAAACAGGGTAAAACAAAAACTCCCATAGGGAATTCACGCCATAATCAACGGGAATGGAAAATGCCGGCACGTCTCCAAGAGCTGCCCGCCCTACAACACTGGCAGCGACGGCGGCGATTACAACAGTACTGAAATTGCGGACGCTGAATCGACCTAAAATAACCTCCAGCGCAAAGATGACTCCAGCAATCGGGGCGTTGAACGTTGCTGCAATACCCGCCGCCGCGCCACAGGCAACCAGATTGCTGATCCTGCTGTCAGACAAATTAAGGGCCTGGCCAACGGTTGAACCGATGGCGGATCCAATCTGGACGATTGGACCTTCACGACCGGCGGAGCCACCACTACCGATAGTTAAGGAGGAGGCTAGAGATTTTACTAAAGCCACTCTGGGTCGGATGCGTCCTCCCCGCAGCGCGACTGCTTCCATTACCTCAGGAACACCATGTCCTTTGGCTTCGCGGGCAAAATTGTAGACAAGCAAACCGACCAGCAAGCCGCCAATCGCAGGGACAATTATGACGTACGCCTTGCCCGAGCCAGGAGTGACATCTGGTATCCACTGATAGCCAACCCATGCCACACCTTGAATCAGATAGCGAAACAAAACCGCACCAATACCAGTACATATCCCGACAAAAAGCGCTGTTCCAATTAGAACCATCCCCGAAGGAGGCTGCCAGCGATCCAGCAAGGTGCCCAGGCGACCGCCAAGGAAAAACGAGGACTTGGTGTTTTCTTCTATTTTATTCATCGACTACTTCATGATGAAATGTTACATGATCGAAAAGCTTTCAACGGTATTTGTTCTTCACGCGGGCCAAATCTCCAAATTTCCATCGCGGTAATATTATCGGCGATAACAAAACTTTAGCCCGCAGGATTCGGGCTATTTCAACCAGATCACGAGAATGCTCTGCTCGGAATATTGGTGTGCCAACCCGAAAGAACTTGCCGCCGGTTGCTCTGATCGATCTATTGCCTGCTAGCTGGTGAGCCAAGTAGCTAATAAGAATCGTTGCGCGACATTTTTTCGTTGACGACATCCGCATACTACTTCGTTTTCCGGTGCTCCAGTACTCTTTATAGCTATACCCATGCTTTCTTCTTGTTGTGAGCGACATAGAATACCAATTCAATTCACTTTTGGCTAAGTTGCATGCTAAATGCGACAGACCGTATTCATCCAAGCTCCGAACGCCCACCATAAGCTGGAGCTACTTTGAAGAAAGTAACGCCGACATAGTCTCGCCGCTTCTCGACAAATGACAGTATCCCTGAACAGTAAAACGACATATCAAGACGTCCTTGACAGGGCACTAAATTCAGCAGTAATATTCTGTTGACTGACCAGTCAGTTTACAATATTCGGGTGAAGGTATATTCATGCTCACTACTATCTCATCAATACCTGGCCAGGTGCGAAATATCCCTAGATGTATTCGGCTTGATATGTACAGCTCGATGTCCCCACTGCAAGGAGGTAAACCACCATGCCAGTTATGCTGCTAGCGACGATCGTCGGAAGTGTACTTATCACCTGGCTGCTGCCAATAGCCTTCAAGAGCGACCCACCCTATGGCGTCGCGGTAGACATCGCCGTAGGGACGATTGCAGCCGTTATATGGGCCTACGTTGCCTATGAATTCATCTCCCCTGCCATCGGTCTGGAAAATCCCGGCAAGCTCCTTCTCAGCGTGCTCGATGCATATGGCTTAGCCGCTATGACGCTCTGGATTCTCCGCAAGATCAAGTAGTCGAGCGAACATTCTATGAATCAAAAGGATGATTTGTCGACAAATCGCCGGCGACAAATTCACCAGGCGGCTCTGACTTGTTTCGTAAGAAAAGGCTATCACTTGGCGACGATGGATGACATCGTGGCCGAAAGTGGTCTGAGCAAAGGCACCTTATACTGGTATTTCCCGAGCAAAAAAGAGCTTTTCGTTTCGCTGCTCGACGACACAATGGTTCAATTTGGCGAACAGTGGCAGGCCAGTATTGATGCATCTGACATGGGCGCGATTGAGAAACTCAAGACAAGCCTTACTTTCTTCAAGAGCGAGATGTCAAGCATGTCACCAATGGTCAACATTCTTCTCGAGGCCTGGGCTCTGCTCCGGCATGATGAGGAAGTTGAGCAGCGGCTGAGAGAGTTTTACCTGCCTTTCGTCGAATTGATGACCGCAATTATTCAGGGCGGTATCGACGAAGGCGTATTTACCGTCAAATCACCTCAGGATTCCGCCATCGTCATCGTAACCCTTTTTGATGGAATACTGCTTGCGATATCCACTGGGCTCGATCTTGGAGATTGGGACAAGACGCTGGATACGGCCGAAGTGATGGTCCTTCGCGCCCTGGGAGCCGGGAGCGAATCCCTTGGCTGAACCTTACGCCATCCAGACAAAGAATCTCTCCAAATCCTTCAAAGGTAAACCGGCCGTAGACGGTCTCTCCTTGGACATCGAAGACGGCGAGATATTTGGACTAGTTGGCCCTGACGGTTCTGGCAAGACAACGACAATCCGCCTTCTGGCAGCCATTATGGATCCGTCATCAGGAGAAGCGTCAACAGCCGGTTTTGACACAGTCCGGCAACCAGAACAGATCAAGCGATGCATCGGCTACATGGCCCAACGCTTCAATCTCTATCGGGATTTGACGGTCCTAGAAAATCTGAACTTCTATGCCGATGTATTCGACGTCATCGGGCAGCAGCGCGAGCGGAGGATTGATCGATTGCTGCAGTTCGCAAGGTTAACCGAATTTGAAGACCGGAGGGCAGCCCATTTGTCCGGGGGCATGCAGAAAAAGCTTGCCTTAGCCTGCACGCTAATACACAAGCCCAGAATTATCTTCCTTGACGAGCCTACTACGGGAGTCGATCCGGTCTCTCGACGCGAGTTTTGGGACATTCTCTCCACTCTGCATATGGAAGGTATCACCCTTGTTATTAGCACGCCCTATATGGACGAGGCCGAACGCTGCTCTCGCGTGGGTTTGCTGCATTTAGGTCGCTTGCTCCTGTGCGACACACCTGAGCAGATCAAGCAGAAGGTCGCCGGGGAGCTGGTAGCAATTTGGCCATCAGATTTGCATCGTGCCCGTGAATTGTTGGCCAATTTAGAAACCGTTATCCAGGTCCAGACCTATGGACAGCAGCTCAGACTAATAACCACAGACTCAGCCAGGACGGCGGCCGATGCTCGGGCGGTCCTTGAGGAAAATGACATACAGATTGAAGACATGCACCGTACGCAGCCAAGAATGGAAGAAGCCTATATATCCTTGATCGGCCAAGCCAACGCGATTGGCAAGGCCAACAAGATTGGGCAGGCAAGTAAGGAACCGCCTCGATGAACCTGCGCCGGGTTTATTCTGTCATAAGGAAAGAGTGGCGGCACATCACTCGAGACCCAACATCATTCGTGCTGCTGCTGCTGTCGCCTGTGCTGGTGCTGATTACCATGGGGTATGCATTCTCAATCGACATCGAGGATGTGACCGTCGCGATAATGGATCAAGATTTGACTCCGACCTCTCGCGAATTCTTCCGTCACCTTAGCAGCACTGATGCGCTTCAATTCGACGAATTCCCAGGGAATATGGACGAGGTAGAGTCGATTCTAATGCGCGGTGACGCCAAAGCAGTTGTCATCATACCATCAGGATTCGAGGAAGATTTTACACGCGGAACAGGGGCGCAGATACAGGTGCTAGTCGACGGAACTGATCCTAACACGGCCGGACATGCCATCCGACACATCACCGTCCACTCACAGCAGTTCACACAGGAAATAATCCGCGAGCAGTTGATGCGAATTGGCCTGGGCGGTGGGTTTGAAGAACCGATTGAGTTACGCATCCGTGCCTGGTACAACCCTTCGCTTCGCTATACAGTTTCGATGATCCCAGCCTTGGTAGGCGTCGTTCTATCGGTGCCTGCAATGGCTGCCTCCCTCGCCCTGGCTCGTGAACGCGAGTGGGGAACGCTTGAAGGCCTCATAGCTACACCGATCCGGCGCTCGGAACTGATGATTGGCAAGCTAATACCCTATCTTCTAGCCGGTTTACTTAGCGTCCCTCTGTGCATCGCGACAGCGGTTTATGGTTTCAACGTCCCCTTCCAAGGCAGTCTGCTTCTCTATATGGCGCTTGCCGTCATATTCTTGTTTGCCACGATGAGCATCGCTCTTTTCCTATCGGTACTCGTGAAGAGCCAGCAGGCTGCGATCATGGGCTCGATGATGATCTTCCTGTTTTCAGGTTTTTTCATGTCTGGGCTGCTCTTACCATTCAGCCTGATGGGACCAATCATTAAGCTCGAGGCCTTTATGATGCCGACAACCCATTTTGTCATTATCAGCCGGGGCGTATTCACCAAGGGTGCTACTCTGGGACAATTGCAGGGTTATGTTCTGGCATTGGTTGGAATTGGAATTCTATTTCTTGCCCTAACGGTTCTCGTCTTCAAGAAGAAACTTTAACGATTGACGGTGGTGGAAACCGTCTGCATCAGTAAATTGGACCATGTTTTCAAGAATCTGGAATCTCGTACATAAAGAGTTTATCCAACTCTTCCGGGACAGACTCCTCGCTCCCCTCGTGAT
>DASRZI010000473.1:0-21248 GCA_035686605.1 Candidatus Zixiibacteriota bacterium | reverse complement strand
TCGTCACATGGATCAGTTTGTTCGTCCGTGCCGTTACCTCCATGATTTTGACACGTTCCGCACTTGGTGATAGAACTCCGTTCGCCGCTTCGATAAGATCCTTTCGTGGTATCCCTGAGCAACTTCCAGATTTCTTGCCGACATCAAAGTCATGCGTGATGGACTTGCCAATACTTCTTGGATCTTGTTGGCCAAGGCGTTCACATCGCTTACTGGAACCAAATCGTCCGCCGGTAGTAACTCGGGAATGCCGGCCACATCTGTGCCAATGCATGGTAGAGATCGTGCCATAGCCTCAAGAAGCACCCTCGGTAAGCCTTCCCCTCTTGAAGGTAATACAAAGAGGTCGGCCCGGTCAAGATGTTCTCGCACCGGCTGTCCAGATGGTACCTGACCTTCGAATCGTACTCTATCTTTTATTCCACGTCGAACGACGCGCGATTCCAGTTCTTGCCTGTGCCTTCCATCGCCAAGGATAACTAATCGGATGTCGTATCCATCATCAACACACTGACCCACAGCATCAATTAACACATCCGGCGCTTTGTATAATTGGGCCAAGGTACCGACAAAGGCGACGTGGAAGCGGTTCTGCTCTCTTGGATAATACCTAGATGAGCAGACAAAAGAGCTATCCGGAAGATTTACAGAGGAATAATAAGTCGTATAAGCATACTTTCCGGGCGGATAATCCTGCTGAAGCGCTGATTTCGTCACGTAAGCTGAGGCGGCCGCCCCGGCACAGATCTGCCTTAACTGCCTCGTAAACCGCCAGCGGAAATATGGACGCAACCAGTGCCTGATGGATCCATGAGCGAAAACTTCAAAGGGGTCACCTACAACTTCCACACCATAGGGAATACCAATACGACGAAGTTCTTGCCAGACCAGGTTACCAATCTCACCCGGAACACGTAGGATGAATGCCGAGCCAAGCGAACAGGCCGATCGAACCCGCTTTCTAATTTGGGGCAAGTGGCGTAGATACTGCGTTGGTCCAACGTAGTCTGGTAAATCAATGAATCGAACCCCGTCCCCATCTGCTCGTGAACCAGGATTTGATCCAGAAGGGCTTTGGGAAACTCGTGCAAGCACCACTACTTCATCAAATTCCCTCAAATATCTCTGCCAGAAATGATACTCGCCCCCACCTAAAGAATAGACAATATTCTCCTGGGTCCTAATAAAATGTTGTTCGGTAGCGACAAGAACGCGCATGTCTGGTACTTTATAACTGATGTAATCGATCGTAGTTTTGTCTGAACCACTGGTAGAAGGTCAAATACTAGCTTTTTAGCGTGGTTCCAGATTTACCAGCTGAAGCAAGGTTCGCTTTCGTACTTTAGTTCTCTCTCGAACCAACAATATTAAGGCCTCCATTTTTCAAGCGTGAAAGAATCAGGACGGCCACATAGGGCATAAAGGCGTACCAGACCAAGGCCCGAACCACTGAGCCGGTTTCGCCGCGAGCGTAGATGACGAAATAAGACACAAAAGAGGCCACCGAAGCCATCCTGGCTGGTTCTCCCGAAATTTGAGCCCACAATACAAAGCGAGCGTACGCCGCCCCAATTACCCCAAGAGCAATTGGTGCACCGAACCAGCCGAAATTAAGGTAGGCTTCGGCGATAAAAGAAAACCCTAATCCCCCTCCCTGGGCTGCACGAGCCGGATCCACCGTTGTCACCAGCCAGTTTGCGAGCAGCCCATGGGCAATAGCTGGATGAATATCCCAATAGATGTTTGGGATAATTGTAAGCAGGGCATTCAAGTAACTGGCGCCAAAATCATATGCTCGAATGGCGGGTACAAGTTCGAGCGTGTAGGCGACGGTCTTCATAGATCCCCCCATCTCTGACAAAATCTTGATGACAGGATTTTCAATGGTCAAAAAAGTGGTGATCAAGAAGGAAGGAGCAAGCTTCTCCCCACCCGCGATGGTACGCGTTACTTCAACCAGTGGAAACAAAACAAAGAGTATGAACACTCCGACAACAATCAACAATGTTTTCGGCAAAGGTCTTATGACTCTGTGCCAAACCCACGCGTAAGCAATTAGTGGTGCGGTCGCACTCATCCTTGATCCTGCAGCAAACTGTATAAGGATATAAGAGAGAATGACAATAGCCGATACTGCCAAACCCGCTTTGTGGCTTTTGCTACCGGCGAGCAAGAACATCGCTCCCGGTACCAAGAAAGCGGTTAGAACATTCCCTGCCGCCCCAAACCCGGTTCCGGCCTGTCGTTGGAAGAGCGCAAAATAACCAGAGGCGATGGCAATCTGAAGCGTTTGTCGAAGAATGAAAAAAGCGGGCACTACAGAAACTAATAGGAGGAGCCAACCCACGGCCCGTACATATTTAGCATTCTGGTTCCGGAGTTCTAGCGCTCCCCGTTGTAGTGATCGTTTCGATTTATATAGGGCTGCACCGAGAAGTCCCCCAAAATGAAACGAAATTAATCCGGCGATCACCAGAGACAGAGTAGCAACTAGTACTTCGGATGAGAATTGAACCTCCAGAATGCCGTCGACATTCAACTGGAAAACCTCTAGAATGGCTCTGCCACCATTAAAGAGAATAGCCGCTGCCAGGAAAAGTATATAAGGATCAAATAGGCTGTGAACTACTTGTCTCCATGACCAGGCTGACCATACAGCCACACCTAATAGGATGACACACAAAAGATAGATGAGAAGCTCGGCACTCAAAGCAGTGAAAAAGCCGCGCAATAGAGCGACGGCAACAAGGATGACGACGAGGAAACACTGCCCAACCAGGGCAAACTGCCTGCTATTAAATGTTCGTTGATTAACTATGCCGCTAGCCATGACAATATATTTCCTGCAAGACCCGGGAAACTTGCCGAATATCATAGCCTGCGGTTTCCAAGGCCCTCTTACGTGCAGACCATTGTTGACCCGGAAAAGATTGCAGTACTAGGATCTTCTGCACCCAGGAATCGATAGGTTCTTCCAGGCTAAGGTAATGGACAAGGCCAAGGCCCACATCGGCCACTCTGGTTATCGAGGTCGATGCCAAAGAGGGAATCCCTGCCGCTTGTGCTTCTATCAAAGCGATCCCTAATCCTTCATATAATGATGGGAACAAGAACAAGTCAAGCGCGCTTAATATCCGTGGCACATCACTGCGAACGCCTAACATTGTCACTTGGTCACCAAAGCCATGTCTCAGCACCTGCTGCTCAATTTCGGGTCGTAAACGGCCGTCTCCCACAAGGACGAGCTGCGCATCAGGCAATTTCTTCAATAGGGCTGCAAATACCTCCAGGAGGAAGCGGTGGTTCTTCGGGGGGTCGAATCGTCCAACGTGACCAATAAGTTTACCCTTGGCAGGAAGGCCGAGTTCCTTCCGCAGTTCCTCGCGTTCACCAGTCAGCTCAGCAAATTGCGCCAGATCAATAGCGTTCTTCAGCACTTGTACTCGCTGGTCATGCCAACAGTCGGAGCCATAGAGAGCTTCGCAGGCGGCAGGAGAGCATCCCAACATATGTGTTGCCCATTGATGAATTTGCATGCGCATGGTCCGGCGATAGGCGCTCCTGAACACTGAACCATTCTTGCCATCACTGGTGCTGTGACTATGAGCCAGGCGCAAAGGAATGCCAACTCGCCCGGCTGTTCGCAACACATAACCCGAATAGGAGTGTACATGACTGTGAACGCCCACATAGGGTCCTTCTTCACGTAACACCGCTGACAATACCCTTGTGTATGCTGGTAATGCCGTGAAATGTGGTCTGGGGAGTTGAATTATTCGCCCATCCAGACTCCTGATCTCGTCATCGAAATCCCCGGGCAGGTCGTCGTGAACCCCAAAATCAAACTGGATCTGGCTTCGATCTATGTGACGATATAGGTTCATTAAAAGGGTTTCGGCGCCACCCCGGTTCATCCGGCCGAAGATGTGAAGAATCCTAATCATTTTGCCTGGCTCCCAACTGGGGAGGCTGTCGATTGAACGATTCGGAAGTTGCCATGCTGGTCAGCTTCAATAGATTTCACAGGTACGAGCCTTTCATCAAGAGGATGATAGAGTCGATATCCGAAACCGATTAGAAAGGATTCGATTACTTGAGATGGTCCATCAGGATTGCACCAATAGATATTTGTTGGAGATGTAGAGGCTAGATTTTCCATCATATCTTTTAGCACTTTGTCTTCAAGCCCTTCAGCGTCAATTTTCACCAAGTCGACAGCTGAACTGTTACAGAGCCAATCAACCGATGTTAATGGTACGGTAATAAGCACCCCTTGCATAGCCCAAAGTCCATCGCGATGTAGACTTGTGGAGGAAGCATACCGCCATATGGAACATGTAGCTCTGCCTTTCCGGCAATGTCACTTACGGCTTCATTACGAACCTCGCAACGCTCTTCCCATCCATTAAGGGCAATATTCTCACTGAGTCGATGGCAGATTTGCGGTACAGGCTCATAACTGATTACCTCGCTGTGTGGATTGGCTGCACAGGCAAGGAGTGAATATACACCGGTATTAGCCCCTATATCCAGCACAAGCCTGGACCGTCGCGTATATCGACAAAATATTGGGACCGTTTCAGATTCCCAGTCGCGAAGTCCGCGCCAAAATAGCGATCTGCCAATAGCATCATTAGCGACTGCTGAGTAAACAAACGAGCCACCTTCAGGCAATGAAATCTTAAAATTTGTTTCAACTGGCAACCGGCGCCAGATAGAACTTGGCAATATACTTGCTTGAGTTAGGGTATGTAGTGGGTTACGGACCCACGATCTGGTCATTGACTTGCGCAGAAGGCGCCTAACCGAATCTTTTTGGGTCATTGCGAGGTCTTTCCCCGGCCCATGTTTGCTTTTCCCAGCAGCTTGAGATAAGCGTGAACATTTACTATCAGGGCCATGAGTAAGGTCAAGCCAGCCGCTATTGCCAGCGCCCAAGCTGCGCCAACCATTCCATAGTTAGGAATGAGCAACATGCTTAGTATGAGCGTTAATAAAGTAGTTGTGCCAATGATCACCGGCTGAATACGGAAGTTACGAGTGGCGGTCATTCCAAACCCGAGAAAAGTGGCGACATAGCTTAGGGCTGTTCCCAAGGCTAACCATACCAGAACGTCCGAATGAGCTGCATACTCCGGCTGATAAAGCAAAGTAAGGATAAAGGGACCCGCAAGGTAGACAACAAGAAGTCCGCCGACTCCAAGCAAAATACCAAACAGGATCAGTCCAATCAGCAGGTTTCGGAAATTACTGACTCTTACGGCTGCATAATGTTGTGCAAGTCTTGGGCTGGTGGCCTGTCCCAAAGCGTTCGCAATTGTTGTACCTGCAACCATGAAATAGGCCATCACGGCAAAAATGCCCAGTTCATATTGACCCCCATGTCGCTCAATGAAATAACGCGGGATAGTTGTTCGTAGAGAGACCATTGTGGCTGCCAAACCTAGAGGTAAGGCGAGCCAGGCCAGCCGACGCATCATCTGTAGGTCAAAGTTCGGGCGCAATTTTGCCACCTGAGATAGCAAATCACCTGTGGCAATCGTTCCCATAAGCCTTCTACCGTTGCGGATATCGTACAGAACAAATACAAGTGTCCAGACTATTATCAACCCCAGTACGCCGCCAAATACACTCCCGCTGACATAAACACCGATGGCCAGTGCAACTAATGAAAGCATGCCTTTAATTATCATGGACCTGGCGATATAATCCATTTGCTCATGCTTTTGAAAAAAGCCATAGAATACGTCACTTAACGATTCAACTGCCTTTGCGATCGCGATTGCCAGAATGATCCACCCCGCTTCTCCTACATAACCAACAATCCATACAACAACAATAGTTGCAAGAATCGCCCCTATGGTAGTTATTATTCTTAGAGCGAAGTAATCACCGAACTGGTGCAAGTCTTTAGCGTCGGTGGATTGTACTGCCCTTAGTGATAGGTTGGTGAACATTATTATGGGTGCTGTTATTGCAAGCCCCAAGGCAAACTGGCCCACCATCTCAGGTGTTCCTAGCTTTGCAAGAACAACCAGCATGCCCCATTGTGTGGCGGCGTAGGTGATGTTGCCGGCAAAGGTCCAGGTGAAATTAACCCTTAAGGACAGCGCGTTTGCATCAGGCATCATTCCCTCAAGATCTTTATTAGTCGAAAATGAGGCCTCAGATAGTTTACCTGGATTCAAGATGGCGATCCGGGTTGCTTTCTCAAGTGGGTTTCAATCATGCTCCGCGCATAACTCTAAACCTGGGCTGCCTGTCAATAATAGGAACACCAGATTTGAAACGAATCATTTCTATCTCTACATCATCAAATTGGACTGTACCCGGTTGATATAGGCGGAGAAGGGGAGACAATACCCACTCGTTGTCATCCCGATTCCAACCAATAGCCACAAATCGATACCATGCACCTTCTGTTGCCGGCAGACCATGAGCGTCGATGGGCAATAACTGGGTTGCTTCGCCAGTGCCGCCGTGCCAAAATGTTGCCGCATTATCGGAAACTCGTTCCGTCCTATATAAAAATGTGAGCAGATAGGCCGAGTCCGCTTCAAGTGGAATTTGACGTAAGCCTCGCAGACTTTCATCGAAGTTCCAGAATCCGGCCCGAGCTAACTCCTTGCCCTCCTGTTGTGCTACCCAAAGGCCATCAATCCGAGCCGCCATTTGCCCTTCAGGCGCGCTAAAATCGTCTTCACCACCTATAAACAACGCCTCGTTGAAAGGCTTGCGACTGAACATATCAGACCACAACCACCATTTCGGCCGCCTGGTCCTTTCGGACTGAATGTCTAGCCACTCCTCAAAACCCGAATTCAACACGAGATTAGGACCCAGCTCAAAGTCTGAATGGGACAGGCCAAGCAACCCAATAACCAATTCAGAGGAATCAGCGTATGTGTTCCACTGGTCTTGGAGAATCGCGGCCGGCGATCTTGTAAGCGATCCGGTCGCGTGATAATTGGGATCTATGAATTCCGCTGCTGTTTGACAATGGCTTCGCGCGAGGGAATCGTCGTCCATCAACGAACAGATCTCAGCTATCTTAACTAAGCCCATGAGGTCATCAGGCGCCACCATGTAGTGGTTCTGATACGAACTCAATGCTTCAAGTCCGGCCGATCTGGCCCCTGTTTTCTGCCATAGCATCTCGTTGACCATACCTAATCGAAGATGGACATTTCTGTCCGCCGGATCCAATGCCGCAGCCTCCTGGTAGAATCGTTTAGCATTCGACAGCTCCCCTTGCCGCAGATTTAGTTCACCTAGGTATAACATCCACGCTGGATCGGACGGATAAGTGCTGGACAGTCGCTCTAATAGCTGTTCAACATCATCTAAATGATGATAGCGCAGCACCAGGAATGAAATAGCACCGATTGCCAGGTCTCGATCCCATATTCCATCCTTTAACAATGCTGGGATCGCTTCGGCTACGTAAGTAAGAAGGCTTTCATTTGAAGGAACCAGGGTTTCGAAGGGGAAGTGAGTTAGTTCTTCATGGAGTCTTAAAGCCTGCGAAACCTCACCTGACCTCTGAGCACTCTCGAATAGCTGATAGTTTGCATATAAGTCATACGGGCGTAGCCATTTAGCTGCTGCCCATGATTGTCCGTCCATATAAGCTAATGCCACCGTATCACTAATCAGTTCAGTTGCAATAGGTGACTCGGACGCTTCGTATATTTCAATCACTTGTTCTGACATCCCAGCTTTACTGAAAGCTAGAAGGGCATCCATGTAAACAAAAGGATCTTCCCTGATACGATGCAGGATCGGATTCAAATTCTCCACGGCGGTGGATGCGTTACCGGTAGATAACGCAACCCGCGCATAACTCCAATGTATTAGCTCATTCCCTCGATCAATGTCCAGTGCTAATTCAAACAGCTCACTTTGATAATCAGCATCGCGATAATAGGTCATTGTGCGACCATTACTGGCAATGTGTTGTTGACTGTTTCGGGGAGATTCAGGGTGAATTAACCGTAACATACCAATATTGCTTAGAATGCGTCCCGCTAAGCTGGGCATCACTGAGATAGCCCCAATCACTAAGAGCAGAAATAAGAGCGCTCTTGAAGAACGTGTTATTTGCTCAGGCATAATTCGCCGGTTTGCCACTCTGCAGAAACAAGGCCCGAAGATATACGCGGTGCTTACCCATCGCGATCAGCCCACATTCAGAATACACAGATCACTTAGCCAGTCATTAGTCAGCCGGCGGCTTGCTTGGTAACTCGCCAGGGTCAACAAGCATTGACTATTCAGTTGCGCCATCCAGCTCCAAAGAACCTTCCTCTGCATTCACGCCTCCCCACCAAGCATGAGCCAGAATAACAAATACGGATATCATCGCAACCAGAACTACAGCTAGTACCGTATTAATCAGTCTAGAGCGTCCCACCGGCTGCTCCGGTACGGCCGCCGTACTGGCTCGCCTTACTCCACTACCGATCTCGTCCGTCGAAATTCGCACCTCGTCAACCTTCCGGGCCAGAGCCAGGTACGTTTCCTCAGCCACATTCTTGTCTCGTCCAAGACGTTCGGCTTCGGTCCCAGTCTGTTGTAGCTCCTGCTGTAAAGTCAGAATCTGCGGCTCCAATGCCGCCACTTCCTCATCAGGCTCGGCCAGCCGCCCTTCTAGCGTAAGGTACAAGGCATCAAGCGCGGCAATCTGCTCGCCCCGCATTGTATTGGCGAAGCCATCCGTAGACCCGAATTGCAGTTGAAGCGGCATCGAATCCCCGGCGTCGAAGGCGGCGTTAAAGGCCTTCAGCTGTAAGGATAAAACGGTGAGTTGGTCAGCCAGTGTGGCCGGCGCGTCGCCAGATTGCTCCGACAACTGGTCCCGCAGCCCCTGAACGTCCTGCAGCAGCAGCTTCAGCGACTGCCTGCCATGCAGATAGTCAGCCTGCATTTCCAGCAGGGCTTCGAGCTCATTGCCAATAATCAACGTGCGGTTTCGGCCTTCGAAGTCGATTAGCGCCTCATCGGCCGCCTCTAGCTCATCCCGGGCCTTTTCCAACTCTTCCTCAAAGAACTGCACCTGGGTGCTGTTCTGGTCGTCAAAGACAGCGTTGGCCCGGGTAACAAATAGCCCAGCCCAGATATTGGCGATATCCGCTGCACTTCTCGGATCGCCATGCCGGACCTTTAGTCGCACCAGCGAGGGATTACTTCCCGGCACCGCTTCAACGATCTGCCGCAGTTCCGCAGTGCTATTGACATCCGATGGCGTAGAGTTCAGCTCCTCCAGCAATTCAGTTATCAATCCGTCGCTCATCGCTAGCTCCGGGTAGGCACTCAAGGGTGTGTTTCCTTCTTCAACCGTGCGAATCCGGGGCTCGAATTGCACCGACTCCCGTGATTGGGTCACAGCCACCAGGGCCGTGGCCTCATAAGTGGGCGGCATGAGGGAACTAGCGACGAAGGCAATCACTCCGGCCAAGGCAGCAACACCGACGATCCAGTACCAACGCTTCAATAATAATTCAATGTACGGGCGGAGGTCGATTTCATCATCCATAATTTACCATCATCGGATTCTATGGTTGTCTCGGCGCGAGCCAGATGCACAATAAGCTGGTCCGCGATAAGGGCGAAGTTCTATTCCGCTAATTCCACCATTGTGCAAGCAAATATGCAAACATACCTCGCCGGACCGTTTTGCAGCGGGATGGACGGTTTCTCTTGTGCTCATCAGACCAGCCGGGTAACTGTCCGCCCGGCCCATCACTCTGAGGAATCGGGCCTCTCAACAATCGCACTCTCCGAAACTGGCATCGCGTACTCGGGCACGAGGAACTGCAAATGAGCTGTGATCGCGGCCTGGTTGCCGGAGAGAGCGGCGTCGACCAGCTGGTCCACGCCAGTGATGAGGCTGGCGTTGGCGCCGTCAGCGCCGTTTTTTGCGGTCAGGATCTTCTCATGGGCGGTGGACCGTTGGTGTTCGCCGCTGCTAAACATCTCCTCAAACAACTTCTCACCCGGCCGCAAACCGACATATTCGATGCTAATGTCCTGGCCAGGCTCGAAGCCATAGAGGCGGATCATCCGCCGAGCGAGGTCGTCGATGTTTATAGGCTCGCCCATGTCCAGCACCAGGACCTCGCCGCCTCGACCAATCACGACCGATTGTAAGACTAGCTGCACAGACTCGGGGATGGTCATGAAATAGCGCTGCGCTCGCGGGTCGGTCACTGTCACCGGGCCGCCACCGCTGATCTGCTTTCTGAAAGTGAGAACGACGCTGCCACGACTGCCTAACACGTTTCCAAAGCGCACGGATACGTAGGGCCGGCCAAACCGATGCGCCGCGTCGCTGACTAACAACTCGGCCACACGCTTGGCGGCTCCCATGACGCTGGTAGGGTTCACAGCCTTATCGGTGGAGATTAGCACAAAGCGGTCCACATTGTGCCGGCCGGCCGCCTCCAATACGATCTTCGTCCCGAGAACATTGTTGGTGATGGCCTCGCCCGGATACCATTCCATTAAAGGCACATGCTTATGGGCGGCGGCATGAAACACCACTTGCGGCCGGTGCTGGGCGAATATCTCCTCCACTCGTTCAGCGAAGCGTATATCAGCGATAACCGGAGTAATCTTGGTCTCGGCGATGCCAAAGCGATCCAACTCGGCGCAGATCTCGAAAACCGAATTCTCGCCATGACCCAGGACCACCAACTCTTCCGGCCGGCAGAACAATACCTGACGGCACAATTCACTGCCAATAGAGCCACCGCCACCTGTCACCATGACCCGCATGCCGGCCAGCGCCTGATGCACTGCATCGACATCCGTGCGCACTGGCTCGCGGCGCAACAAATCCTGGATATCCACATCACGCAGTTGAGTCACCTGTACCTTACTGCCCAGGATCTCAGAGATGCCAGGCACAATCATCGTTTCGATTTGCATCAAGTCACAAGTGCTGCTGATCTCCTGGATTGTGTTGCCTGGTGCCGCAGGCATGGCGATGATCACACAATCGGGTTTGTACGTTCGTATATTCCGATTCAACGATTCCAGGCCACCCAAAACCGGAAGCCCGTGAAGTTGCATGCCCTGCTTCTGCGGATCATCATCCATAAAAGCCACAGGCCGGAGCCTCAGCTGCGGTTTGCTCTGCATTTCCCGGACGATCATCGAGCCAGCATCGCCGGCGCCAAAGACCAGAGCTCGGCGGAACCGGCCAGCTAGATGGACCGGCCGGCTATGGCTGTAGCGAACCAAAAAACGTATGCCGCCAATCAACAACAGGATGAGTATGCCGTTGAATATCGGCACAGAACGGGCAAATGTAATAGGGGTTAGCCATAATATCGGTATCAGTAGTCCCGTCAGGATTGCGGTTCCGGTCGCTGTAGACAGGGCAAACTGTATGAGGTCGTCAACGCTCGCGTATTTCCAGTAGCGGCGATAGAGACCGAAGAAGTGGAAAGTGACCAAATAGACGATTAAGCCCATGAATGTGAAAACAAGAAGGCCTGGGCGAATCTGGTTCGGAATATCGACCGTATCCAGCCGGATGACCAGGGCTAATGTTGGGGTGAATAACAAGATCAGGGCGTCTAGCAAGAAGAAATGGCGGTTGCGTAATCGGGAGAAGCTGCTCGGAATTGTCATACTTTGGATCTAGGGTCGGCGATTTGCTGCCATGATATTACGGTCTCGCGACATGTGGCTCCTCTCTTTTATTTCCGGGATCCCAATGACATCCCACTCTGGGATCCAAACCGATTTCACAATATTGCACAGCAGAAGCCCTTCACGCAAACGATACTATATCACATCGATTGGGCTACTTAAAATTGACCGGCAAAAACACTCGACTTGGATTGACCAGGACAAAGCTCTGGCCAATATTGTCCGTTTCATTGCCCGGACCTTCGGGAATATCGTCGCCACTGTCCACCAATACCCAGAAGTTATGGCGACCCGGGCTCAAGTTCGGCCAAGGCGTATTCACCGTGACGTATCGAGCGGCGCAACCGGTCATTCCCGGAAAATCCTCACTTGGCGTGGGCACCACGGCCGATCCAATCACCTGGGTCAAGCCGCTATTGGAGTAGAATGTGATTGTAAATGGTGAGCCGGCACGAATGTTGCCATTGTTCCGCACATCGACCGATAGCGTCGCCGTTAGGGTACTGCCGCCCGGCGGAATCACGCCAACCACCGGAGGAGGTTGGTCAGGCTGCAGGTTGATCTCGGATGGCCGGCCGGCCATCCAATCTTGGTGAGCCTGGCCAACAGCAGTCAATAAATTCCCGTCGACCAGGTTGCTAGCGCTACCCACTCCATCATGCTCGATACCGAACCACAACCATTGTTGGACCAAGCGGTGGTTATCAGCGGCAAAGCCTAACGAAGCGTCAGCGGCCGTTTCCAGGTAGTCATAAGTGGCTTGCAGGAAGGCACTGACCCTTTGAGGAGCGAAGGGCTTTGAAAACTCATCCGTGAAAAGATCGCCTTCAGGGTATCGATAAGGGAGTAGGATTGAGAATTCAGAAAGGATGAGGGGTTTTTGTTGCTGGTTATGATCCTTCATCCACGCGCGCATAGCCATCACTTGCTGACTGAAAATATCGATGTTGTCATGTTCGGCAAAGCAGTAAATGTCATCATTTGCATCTTTACATTGGGAGGGACCCGTACCCGGTCCGCGTATACCCAGGGGCACATCCGTGCCTACGGCCACGTTTGCAATACCGTTGGGTTTTCCGTTAAGTTCCCTTTCTGGCAGGATATAGATATGCATATTCCAGATATCTACCGGCATAGCAGTGCCATAATGAGACTGGTAAGCATCCCAGGCTTTATCGAGGTATTGAAGCCGCCCAGGCGTCACTTCGACAAGGCCGGCATTAGCCACCAATGCGTTAACGTCACGGGCTTTAATGAAGTTGTAGATTTGGTGATAGGCAAGGGCGTAAATATGAGGACGCGTATCATCCTGGCCACCCTGGATTTGCCCCGGATCCGGACCCCGGTCCGGTTCATTGCCAACGATCCAGATAGAATTAGGACGCTGGGCGATCGACCAACCTAATCCACCAGGGTAATCGGACAGCGGCGGATCTACCATGTAGGTGCCCAGGTAGTTGCCAGACACGTCCTTATCCTCCTTAATACGAATGATCGGCAAATATTCGGCGAAACCCGGCCGAAGGGGGTTATTCACAGAGAAATCGACGAACCAGCCAAAGCCAAAATCATCCAGCCAGTCACGCTGAGTCGAGTAGGCTGAGACTCCATATCGGCAATTACCTGCTGGATCTACTTCCATCGGAGCAATCACCGTCTTCGATGCATCTTTTGTTTCAGGTTGATAAAACCAGCCAATAACCTGCTCATCGGTGGTTAAGGTTAAGGCGATAGCTAGCAATAGCAGCAGGAGCAACAAGCTGTACGCATTTACTCGATATTTCATGAGACCTCAATTTTTTGGGTAAGCTCCGCCCTTCCAACATAGGGGATGACGGCACCTATCCCTTAGCATACCAAACACCCTCTCGCGCAATTGATAGACAGACAAACTACGTTTAGTCAAAAAAGGCCCTCGAGCGCACTCTACTTGTGTCCGCTCTACCTGCCACTGGCTGGCTTGGTTTAAGACCGAGGAAATTGTCAGTATTGCCCATTTTCGTAAAACCCGCTTGAATTCGGGTCTAAAGATGCCTACCCAAAGTTGTTTCCTGAAAAGGCAATGCCCGTTCCATCGCCTTTGGATCAACCTTTCATTTCAGCATTAAATCGGTCAACAGCGGCGGTACGGCAATGATTAATTTTCCCTTGCACTTAACATTCTATCGTATTAGCTGGCGAGCGTCGAAACAGCTTATATTCCCCCAAACTCGACATCCTTATGAGTGAACTCCCCCCTATTTCCTTAAAGGGATGACAGATTCGTAAACGAAATCGTACAACCTAGGCAATGCTGAGCAGATAGAATCTGTTATAATGTGGACATCGATACAAATACCAGAGCGCCACTCGGCATCGCACAAAGCGAACGGTGGCCCACAAGCCCCGATAGAAAGGCAGAAATGACTTTGTGGGAGCAGAACTTTGCTGAGTCTCTCGAATGTAACTAATGATCACAGAAGGCAGTGAGTCCAGAAGGGGATTTGTTAAAGACAGCGTCGTAGGATGGAGGCAATGCCAAAACGTTTCATTTTGAATCATGCTGTCTTGGCGCTGGTTCTGGATATGGGCCTTACATTTATGGCCTTGTTCATCGCCGTGACCCTCAGGCCAAACCTGACTTCTCTCCCGTTCTTGATAGCGATTACGGATGTCCGTCTGCCGATCATCATCTTTCTTCTGGTTCCTTTCCTCTGGGGCTCTGTTTTTCTCCTTTCAACCGTATACGATCCCAGGCGTCATCAGCGGGTGGTAGACGAGTTTCAAGCGGTCGTCCTGGCTGCAGGGTTGGCGACACTAGTATTTGCCGGATTTCTTTATCTGTTCTATCGTGACTTCTCTCGCTGGCTTTTCATCATCTTCGTGATCCTAGACCTGATCTTCTTGTTGAGCTGGCGGGTCCTGGCCCGATTTGCCAATCGGCGATTCGATTGGCCGGCTGACGAACGCCGGGTGCTGATCGTCGGAGCCGGTCAGGTGGGCAAGCAAGTGGGAACCATGATCGAGCGCTATGAATGGGCAGGATTAAAGTTTGTTGGTTACCTGGACGACGATCCGGACCAACAAGAAAGTCAAGAGGCCGTGTTGGGCGGTATCAAAGATATCCGCGCCACGGTCACAACATATCAGGTGGATGACGTGGTCATTGCCCTGCCCCAGCGAGTGAACGGCAAGATAAACGATTTGATCGTCGAATTACACGAATTGCCCGTGCAAATACGTGTCGTTCCTGACTACTACAGCCTGGCCCTTTACCGAGCTTCTGCGGTTGACTTCGGCGGGGTACTGATGATCAATCTGCGAGACCCGGCTTTAAACGAAGCACAGCGAATGATTAAGCGACTGTTCGATTTGGTAATTAGCGGCCTATTAGTAGTGATCACATTACCGCTCATGGGCTTGACTGCCCTGCTGATCAAACTAGACTCGCCTGGCCCGGTCCTGTTCAGACAGCAGCGGGTCGGAGAGACTGGGCGGCTGTTTATTATGTACAAGTTTCGCTCGATGATTGTGGATGCCGAAAGTTTGCAATCCCAGGTCACCGAAGTTAACGAAGAGGGCAAATTCCTCTTCAAGTCAATCGACGATCCTCGCGTCACGCGCCTGGGCAACTTTTTACGGCGCTCCAGCCTGGATGAACTTCCCCAATTCTTCAATGTGATGAAGGGTGAGATGAGCCTGGTGGGCCCGAGGCCAGAACTACCGTGGCTGGTGGCCAATTACGAGCCCTGGCAGCGAAAAAGGTTCACCGTGCCCCAGGGCCTCACCGGCTGGTGGCAGGTGAACGGCCGCGCCGACCGGCCGCAGCACCTGCACACGGAGGATGACCTTTACTATATCCAGAATTATTCACTTTGGTTGGACACTTACATTTTGCTCAAGACAATTCTGGTGGTGCTCAGGGGAACAGGTGCCTACTGAGCAGCAACGGCGACTGGTCCCTCATTCTCTAACTGAGGACCTCGCCTTTATTGCCTTCGTTCCCTAATTATTCTCACCGATTTTAGCGCTGGCTGCTTTTTAAGCAGGCATCTTGGCGGCATTGTGACAACGGGTTATGGTCAGTCCGAAATGTGAGGATAGTGCTCCCGGAAGACATAGCCGACCAGGCATACACCCCTGCCCTCGATACCTTTCTTGAGGCACTGCAGGTTGGCCTAAACGATTGGCAGGCATCAGGACTCGGCTTTGTGGTTGAAGGCGCCACACTTGGCCGCCTGCCGGATGCCGATAATGGCAATTTGGACCATCGAGATAATCTGCCTATGATGGGAGTATCCAATGTTTTCTGCAGACTCCTGATCAAACACCAAAACTCAATCCTATGCTTGAAGCAAATCAGTAGCTGATTAAGCGCCTACAGCCAGTTCGGGATCGACACCGTCCACTTTCTGGTGCTGTGAACCATACTTCAAACAAGGCTACGTCATGACTAGCTTCTGTGCTCCAGGCGCTCAGCAGAGATCCTACAATTCTCGGTTAACGTGGATCCTATATTTGGAATGGCAAATCCTTTCTTGGTTTTTCACCAATTTTGTCCCCAAGGTTTGGACCACCTACAATGTTGTCTCATGGGCTCGGGGCTGTCCGCGTATCAACGCAAAACACCATCTTGGAAGGCCGTTGTTTGGTCGAGAATACTAGCTGCCTAGCTTTGCCCAACTGTTTCCAGGGGCGACAGGTGGCAAAAAGAAGGTCATAAGGTGAAGGGTCCGTATACTTCAACGCTAATATCGACCGCTGGATTGCACAGATTACACTTTCTAATGGCCAGCGCCAAAGCAAATCATCCACCAACCAGAAAGATTTTCGAGACTGGTTAATTGACCAGCGTAGCAAGCTTCGCGAGGGACTCTTCGACTCGGATGACCAGATCAAGCTGGGTGATTCTTTCGATCGTTATATGGAGGATGTGTCCAACCACTCCCTGCGTCCATGCAAGTACGAGAGAAACGACGACATTATCAGCAATCACATCAAGCCTGATCTTGGGAACATCAAACTTAATGCCCTTCGGCCGGATCAGGTTAAGTTCTTATACACCAAGAAGCTCAACGAGGGGCTGCCCAAGCGGACAGTTCAGTACATTCATGCTGTCCTGCCTAAGGCGTTGAATCAAGCGTTAAAGTGGGGACTGGCAACCCGAAATGTTACTGACCTTGTAGAAAACCGCGTCCCAAGAAAACGACTTTCAAAACCTGGTCTGCCAATGAGGCAATTCAGTTCCTAGAGGTCGTTTCCGATCAACGCTGGTATCCAATCTGCACCCTGGCAATCTACACTGGCATGCGCCAGGGCGAAATCCAGGGCCTGCATCGGGAGGACATCAATTTAGAGAAAAGTGTCATCAACGTCAGATATCAGATCAACGTCATCAGGGGGCAAGGATTAACCATAAGCGAGCCTGAAACTGATATGGCGCACCAGCCCGTAACAATACCCGAAAGTGCTTTAAAGGTTCTTATATCACATCTAACGCTAATCGCTAAGCTATTTTGATGAATTAGCCCTTCAAATTACACTCCAAGTGTTTGACCATCACATCATACAAGAGGAGTATAAAATGAAAGGCTTGATAGATTATATTACACAGGCCGCATGGAGCGACATTTTGACGGTGAAATACGTTCTGGTTGATGATAGCTACCAACAAATAGACCCAGCTTTATGGCCGAATCGGAAGTTCGCCCCGCAAGGGATGCCTGAGTTCAGCGATAGCGAAGTCATCATAATCGCTTTGTTCGCTGAAACCATCTTTCATGGAGATGAAGACAAGACATTACATTTCATTCGCCAGTATCATCTAGATATGTTTCCCAACTTGCTGAACAATTCCCGTTTCAATCGTCGCCGTCATCAACTTGCCCAGGTGACGGAGGCGATTCGAGAGCATCTGCGAGACCGTTGGCGAAGCCCATCCATTAGAGGCAGAGGAAGCACATTTGCGTTTGGTAGACAGTGCCCCTGTCTCAATCTGCACCTACACTCGAGGCAGCCGCTGCCGCACGATTCCGCTTGAATGGCGCGACGAGTGGTTTGGTGTCTGCACCAGCAAGAAAAGTAAGTTCTTTGGGCCGCGTTGTCACATGACAGTGACCTTGGACCAGATGATTGATACGTGGCTGCTTGCTCCTGGTTCATATGATGACCGCAAGCCGATGGCCGCCCTCCTGGAAAATCGGCAAGGTCTTGGCGTCATAGGCGACAAGGGCTAGGTGTCTCAAAACTTAGCCGAGCGTCTGTGGGAAGAAGGCGAACATCTGCTTTTGGCACTCAAACGAGACAATCAAAAGAAGCAGTGGCCTGTCGGTATCCAGAAGATATTGGGATATTTGCGTCACCGTGTAGAGACTGCTTTTAGCGTGCTGACAACGGTATTCAATTTTGAACATCCAAAATCACGCTTATTATCTGGGTTAATTAACCGAACTACAACCAAGATTCTTGCACATACAATGAGCTTCTTTTGAGATATAACCATAAGTTGTGGATTGGCGTGACAAGAAAAGCGGCGTATTCTCACGGGTGACAAAGCCCAAATTGGCAAAAAGCCAAAAGGAGAACACGCCATTTCCAAGCCTATCACATCTCATAATGAACTCGAAACGACTTATCCAGAGACAAGCCAAACACTTGATGAAATCGTTTGGCTGAGGTTCTTACCCCTGAGCTTTGCAATTAGAGTATCCAGAGAATATCGGAGACAGTCCAGGACTGATCTTTACAACATCGCCTGGGAGACCTAATTCTCCCGATATGGGCATCTCATTTACCCTTGATGCAAATGAGAATAGGCACCATAACTGTAAGAATATCAATCAATTAGAGAAGGAAATCGAAATATCCCAAGCCGGTTAGAAGGCAGCAAATCCCCTGACGCATCCTGTGAATCGCGATCGCTTCATGATCAAGATGATCGGATATGGTCGAATATTTGGTTCGGCATTCATCGGTACTCTTTTCCGCAGAAGATGCACAATGGTCAGGCGAGTTTCAGTTGGTTACTAGCCAAGATATAGGCATGGTATAATCGAGATTTGTTAATGAAAACTCTGGCTCGTATTCCAAAGCCCCTAATAGTCCTTCTCGCGGCTTTCCTTCTCCTGTGGGCATTGTTATCGAAGGAGTCTTATCCAACCTGGGATGCAGCTTTTTACTATTCCTACGCCAGATCGATCGCCTTCGATGGTGATCTAAAGATAGATAACGACCTCCGGCTTTCATACCCTACTGCAACGGCCGACTTTGTCAATAAAGGTTACGATCGGGTCAAAACGGAAACCGGCCGGGTTGAGAGCCCCTTTGCTATTGGCAGCTCCCTGATATGGCTTCCGGGCCTTGTCTTTTTAAGGGGTACCGTTGCCGTAGGCCAGTTGGCAAACATTCTGGCCGGGCAGATGTCCGGTTATGAATGGTATTTCGCACCCACGATCTCCACGTTTTCTGCTCTATTAGGTTTGCTCGCCTTCTGGTTTGGATACCTGGTCGCTTTCCCTGAAACAACTAAATCCAGTGCTCTCGCTTCAGTGCTGACACTGTTAATTGCTACGCCCCTGATTTATTACCAATTTCTTGAACCGCTATATTCTCATGCCACTTCGGCCTTTGCGAATGGATTGGTCGTCTATTTATGGTGGCGTTCGTATCGACAAAATCCATCTTACATGCAGGCACTATTGATCGGGGGAGCCATCGGTCTGGCCAGCCTGGTGCGTTCCCAGAACGTCATCTATGTTGTTCTTCCGCTCGTCACAACAATTTGGTGGTGGCTTGATTTGCCGGCGTCAGACCGACGTCTTGAGTGGAAAAGAGTGTTCGTTTCCGTTGCGCTTCTTGGTCTTTCGGTGCTGGTCGTACTTTCGCTCCAATTCTCACACTGGCGATTACTTTATAGCAGTTTAATCACAGTCCCCCAGGGCGACGGTTTCATGGATTGGTCTGCCCAATTTTGGATACAGGTATTGTTTTCACCCTTTCGTGGCTTGCTTTCCTGGATGCCGGTGACATTCCTGGCGGTTCTTGGTTTGCTCTTGATGGCCAAGAAGCGTTCCCGATTAGTATTCCCCTTGCTGATACTCCTGCTTGCAACTTTATACGTTAATAGCAGTTCGCAGGACTGGTTTGGCGGTGGTGGTTATGGCCCCCGAAGATTCTCTGGTGAACTTGTAATCTTTATTCTTGGCTACAGCGGGCTCATTCAAGCTATTCCCAGAAAGGTGCGCAAACCCATAGTCGCTATCTTAGGCGTGGGCTTATTATTTCACCAATGGATACTCTTACGTTTCGGATTGGAGGAACGCATCGGCGGCCGAGTGATGAGTATGTCTCCTGAATTTCGTTGGTCTGAAGTTTCGTACGAGGAGTTCCTTAAATCTATTGCCAGTCACTTCTCCGATATTATAGCTTCACCCAGAGATTTTTTTGTCCAGCCCCATTCCCCAATAGCTGAAGTGTTAGACGGCCGCTGGCCTGGATCTCAATTGTTTGCATTGTTAACGGCCGCGACGATGCTTCTGCTCATATGGCTACTTTTCACGTTTATCAGAAGTCGGTATCATGGTTCGAAGCCGTCCTACTATTTGGGGGCCATCATCATCGTGGCTATTTTTTTGATGGCAAATATCTGGATCTTGAATTGGGCCTAGATTCCGAGGAGTTCCCGTAACCGCCGCCAATCCACTCCAGGTCACAGTGGCTCGAAGCTTTCGACAAGCACAACCAGCCAGTTGCTAATCAGGTATTTCTGAAACGTCGATGGTGACGGTGCTAATCACTTCCATACGACTAATATTGGCATAACTGGTTTTGACGGAGCCTGGGTCAAGCTGAAAAGGGGTTCTGATTTATCGGTAGCCCGCTGATGCCGTTACTTCACCGCGACCCATAAAAACAAGCACCTTGAAAACACACCTCCGAACAAACCAAATTGTTATTGAGGTCTATTGAGGATCACCATTGGTTTCCCATTTGTGTTTTAACCCTCATGACTGGTATACCTAAGGGAGGGATTCTGGGATATCACTGGGAAGATTTTGATTTAGACAAGAGCACGGTGAGTAGCATCCATTTCGTTACGGTTCGGGGAGAGAGCTTCCTTGGTAAGCCCAAATCAGCAAAGGCCAGACGGACCACTACACTACCCAAACAACGTTTTCGTAACCTCGGCTAAGACCTCTATCAAAAACGCATCGTCAAGGCCATCGTCTAAGCTTATAACATTTGCCTATTTGCAATGATATCACAGGCACCTCTCTAATCCGTCCAGGATAATCATCCTCCGCGTCAGGGACACATTTATATCAACACCACCATCGAATGAACAACTCTAGAAACCTGGGGTCGAAAAGAATATTCGGTGGTGATAAATGCTTCCCAAGTAGATGGAATTCAAACAAATCGTACATTTATTCGGCAAAATCGCCCATGCAACGCTGCGGTGACACGTTTGCTGCCTAGAACCCTTCAACGTCCGTCAATACACGAGTAGGGGTTTGGATTGGGTATGGTACTTAGGGACTAATATTGATTTTTAATCCTTCGAAACCCACTGTATTAGTACGAACCATTATATATATGGGGCCCGTCTTATG
>DASRZI010000472.1:0-39600 GCA_035686605.1 Candidatus Zixiibacteriota bacterium | reverse complement strand
TTGCTCTTGACCTTACCACTTACCAGATGTAAGAAAGGTGGATCATTAAAGCCATAGGCCGCCGCCAGCACAGATTCGTCCAAGGGACCAGAATGGGGAAACAGAGCATATGCAAATTCATGATAGCCAAGATCCGCCTTGGGATCGGGATCTGTTGTGCCTCTTAACAGACTTAACCGGATCACATTTCCATGAATATCATGACCATACTTGCAGTCGTTTATCAAAGCTACACCATATCCGCCCTCACTTAAGTCAGCCCACTTATGGGCGCAGGTTTCGAATCGAGCCCAATCCCAGCTCGTGTTCTCATGGGTGGGCCGCTCGACATAGCCCCATTGGATTTCATAGGACGCCGAAGGCGATAGAACCTCAACCGGAAAGGCAACTTTCAGGAGTGTATGCCGCTCCTTCCAATCGACCTTGGTCTGGAAGCACAAATACCGGCTATCGCGATTCAAGGAGATATGCTGGACTATTTCACTTTCGCGTAACCGCCGGCGAATCTCGATTGCCACCCGCAATGGTCCGTTCTCTTTGACTTCGATTGAGTGGGCGGGTTCAGCACCCCATTTCTTGTCATCATAGAATATATCGATATCCCAAGCATCCGGCGCCAGGGGGCGGTCTTCGAACAGCTGAAACTCATTTGCGATTTCACCTTCTGGAATCACCTGCCTGCCATGAATCTTGTCAAAAACACCCACGATTTCGCCTCTGAAGTCGAGCTCTACCCGGAGAAAGTGGTTCTCAAGGTGCTCAGCCGAAACTGCAAGATCGCCGCTGGCAGTTTTTGAGGATGTTGGCTTTTCTGTACCGGCAAAAACTGGGGTAATACTGTAAGGATGAAGGGTGCCGCAGTCTATTAACCATCCCTCCTCGACACGTTGGTTGGTAAAAGCATGTACCCAGCCTGGTTTTGGACTGACTTCAGTTGGTCCATTATCGGAAACCAGCAGCGGTCGGTCTTGGGTAAAAGGCACTGGATTGACCAACAGAGCAATACACTCGTCTTCGCAAGATCCAGCCACTTCATCCAGCGCTTGAACGAGCAGTGATTGAACTTGCTCTTTAAGCATGGAATATTGTTGATCGGAGTCTTCATACACAGCGCCGATGCTGCTTCCTGGCAGAATGTCATGGAACTGGTTAAGACAAAGCAGCTTCCAGCAGGCTTCCAATTCTTTGTGTGGATATCGGTACGTGTCCGATATATAAGAGGCGAACGACGCAGCAAACTCAGCGTCATGCAGCAGGAACTCGCTTTTTCGATTAGATCGTTTGTTCCGGCTTTGGGTAGTATAAGTTCCCCTATGATATTCGAGATAAAGCTCCCCTCTCCAGGTCGGCAATTGGTCACCAACAGTTTGGTCTAGATCATCGAAGAAATCGTGAGCTGTTCCGAATTGAACTCTGGGTGATGCTGGGAACTGGCCAAGGAGCTCGATATTCTCAACCATCTCTCGCGTTGGTCCACCCCCTCCATCGCCATATCCGTATGACATCAACAAGGGTGGGGGATCGCCCGGACCTCCAAGTTCCTTCTGTTGGAAGTTAGTCCAGGTGCTCAGGATTTGCCCGGGTGACGCATCGGCGTTGTAGGTGCTAACCATATCGCTCCAGGGCTGTTTTGTAGGGCTAAAGTAGGTGAGCACCTTTGTGCCATCAATGCCCTCCCACCAGAATGCGTCATATGGAAGGCGGTTATATTGATTCCACCCTAATTTGATCGTAAAGAAATACTTGAGACCAGATTGACGAATTAATTGTGGAAGATTTGCGGTATAGCCAAAGACATCCGGCAGCCATAAGATGGGGGAATCACTATCAGCGCCAAAATGCTCTCGGTAATATGTTCTTCCGAGCAGGAGCTGGCGAACCAATGACTCGGAACCAGATAAATTGCAGTCCGCCTCGACCCACATACCCCCAAGTGGTTCCCACTGACCACTGTTCACCCTGTCTTTTATGTCCCTCAATAGATCGGGGTAGTCTTGCCGGACAAATTCGTAGAGCTGTGGTTGGCTTTGGGTAAATCTGAAGTCAGGAAACTCCTCCATCATCTGAATCATGTTGGTAAATGTCTTCCCTGCTTTGCGTCGTGTCTCATCCAATGTCCATAGCCAGGCCAGGTCAAGATGGGCGTGACCGATGGCAAAGAGGTTAATGTCCAAGGGATGGCCCGAGCGTTCGATCCCAGCCTGTAATTCGAGAAGGGCGGCTGGGCAGCTGCTGTAGAAGCGCTCATCAATTGGGTTTCGGGTATCCAGGATTAAGAATGCTTTCTCCAATGCATTTATGAGATTATGCCGCGCCGGATCGCTATCACGAAGATTCTCGGCAATCCCAAGCGCAACTCGGGCCGTGGAAATAAATTCTCTAAGCACATCGTCAATCTGAACCAGCCAACATTGATTCATCTGCAGCCGGTTGGCAGCCGGCTGTCTTACGCTGCCGGTCCAACCGTAAAGCAGTAGTTCATGGGTTTCACCATCAAGGTATTGGGCTGGCAGCCGGGCCTCTTGGTGATGACGGTCGCAGGCTGCCACTCTGTTCTGATCCACGTAGACCATTGCTTCGGGGTGGCTAAATTCACCCGCAACACCTAGGGGTAGAAAGAGCGCGACGTTCTTGAACTCCGAATCTCCCGCTGTAAATGAGAAAGTCGTCCGCAGGAGGAAATTGGTCGCAGGGCCGAGCCAGTAGTCCCCCGGAGTGATTACCTCCCACGATTCATAATTGTACTCAGACGACGGAGGGGGATGGGGTGTTGGATTCGCTATTTTACTGAATCTAAATGGGGCAAGCGGATATTGATGGCGGTAGACTAGCGGATCGATTAGCTCAAGCCGCTTTCTTATTTTTTGCGTGGTCCAGCGTTTCTGGTGCCGCATTAGATCTATTCCAGGGATTAATTAGCGCTGCGATGAGAGGAATCCCAACGATCGAACCACGAAATTCTGTCTTTAGAAGGCAATTAGTTTTCCAAATAGAAATACAGATCTAGATTCTTAAGCCTGTTTCTCTGTCAAACAGATGAAGCTTCTCCTCATGGAACACAAGATGGATGCGTTGTCCAGGAGCTACTTTTGGTTTGGTAGGAGCAACGATCTTCATTATCTTGTCATCCATCTCAACTGCGACGATTTGGTGTGACCCTTGCGGTTCAGTTACCAAACACTCAGTCGAGAATGTCGCCCCTTCCGGAGATTCAGCTAGATCGATATCTTCTGGTCTGACACCGATTACAATATCTCTGGTCCCATGCTCCAACAATTGACTGGCACGAGTCTGGTTCAACTTGAACTCAAAATGTGGATTCTGAAGGACGTAATCCCCGTTCACTCCAACCAGTACAACGTTTAGAAAGTTAGTTGGTGGTGTTCCAATGAAACCGGCGACAAATACACTGGCGCTTTGATTGTATACATCTTCCGGAGTACCGATCTGCACTATCTCGCCCGAGCGCATCACGACAATCCGATCGGCCATGCTCATGGCTTCTGACTGATCGTGGGTAACAAAAACGGTTGTAGCTTCGGTTTTGACATGGATTGCTTTTAGCTCGGTCCGCATTGAACCCCTGAGCTTTGCATCGAGATTTGATAGCGGTTCATCCATGAGAAAAACCTTTGGTTTGACGGCGATGGCTCTCGCCACCGCAACGCGCTGCTGCTGCCCTCCCGAGAGCTGCGAGGGATATCTATCCAAAAGTTCATCAATTTTTGTCATCGAGGCTACATCTTGCACGATGATGTCGATGGCATCTTTCTTCATCTTCTTCAGCTTGAGGGCGAAAGCGATGTTCTCATAGACTGTCATATGAGGCCAAACTGCATAATTCTGGAAGATCATGCTAACATTACGCTTTCTGGGCGGGAGATCGGTGATTTCTTGGCCGTCAATAAAAATATATCCTTCGGTTACCTGCTCAAGACCGGCAACCATTCTCATGGCGGTGGTCTTCCCACAACCTGATGGTCCGAGCAAGACAAGAAATTCGCCGTCGTTCACAGTTAGTGACAGGTTTTTGACGGCCAATACGTCCTTGCCAAATCTCTTTGTAATATTGTCCAATTCTAATGTTGCCATGGCGATCTCCGTTAGACAGTGACTCCGCCCCACATCTGGTTGATGTATTTGCGAATAAAGAAGGTGAAAATGACTGCAGGAATGGCCATTGCCATACCGCTCGCCGCGGCTAGATTTACCTGCCCGGCCGTTCCGAGCAGTGTTCTGTAGACGACAGCTGCGAAGGTAGGATTAAACTCTGTGAGAATGATCGCCGCCACAGTTTCGTTCCAAGCGCCAAGAAAGGCATACATCGCGCTCGCCGCTAATCCCGGGAAAGCCAGCGGCAATGTTACCCGAGTAAACGCCTGTAACCTGCTGCCACCGAAGACCTGCACGGCCTCTTCCAGGGCAACCGGTATACCAAGAAAAATGCTTCCGGTTATCCAGATTGTGAGACCAATTGATCCGACAGAGTAAACCAGGGCTAAGCCAATCGGTATTTCCTGGTCGTAAAAACCCATCCGGGCCAGGATGATTAACATGGGTATGGCAATAGCGACGGCTGGGAACATTCTGACGAAGAGCACACTGAATCGTAAGGCGTTTCTTCCCCTGAAGGCATAGCGGGCGAAAGCATATCCGGCCATACCTCCAATACTCAAAGATATGACGACCGTGAACAATGCGACTTGTAGGCTTCGTATCAAAGCAGGTACAGCATCGCGCGTAATACGGAAAAATACCTTGTAATTCTGCAAGATATCCCTCGTGACCTCGAAGTAAACTACAGCCTCCTGACCTTCGGCATCCACTTTAGCTTCAAGAACATCGATATGCTCCTGAAGTTCTTCCTCAGACATGAGCGTATTTAAAAAAGCCTGCATGTAGTAGGACAAAGCATCTATGTCGACCGTATCCTGGACGCTTTCATACTGATCCGTCCGGTCATTGTAGACACTCAGCAGGTAGCCGTTTTCGCTAATTCGTAACTCGAATTCGGTTGTGAAATCGGGTAACAAGGGTAGGGGATACTGGTAAGCTTCTCTGGTAGACATGAAGGAGAGAGAGACGATGAAGAAGATCGGGGTGAGGATGATGAGAACAATACCGGCAACGACGATATACAGCGTCGTCATTCGAATAGTTTTCCGAAGATTAACGCCTTTTCTCGCGCTCATCCGAGTTCCTCCCCAGCTCTCGTGAATGCCCCCGAGACTTGTAGGAAGATAATTGCGGCGATACTGACTAGGGCGGAAACAATGATCGTATAGGCTGCGGCCATTTGATAGCTGCTATAAAGCCCTGAAACCTCGTCGGAGAAGTACACGATACGCTCAACCAGTACCGGTAACCGGTTAAATCCGAACATGACGACCACAATTAACCATATCTGGATGGCCGAAATAAGGCGTAGGATCACAGCCGTTGTGATCGTTGCCTTCAACATTGGAATCGTGATCTTCCTGGTGACGGTCCACCAATTTCCGCCGAAGACGTAACCGGCTTCCTTCACATCTTCAGGGAGGTTTTGCATCCCGGCAAGCAGAATGATCATCACCGAGGGAATGACAGTCCAGGCGTCTATGAGTATGATGAGTGCTAGATTTTGGAAATGTGAACCAGTCAGATAGTAGATCTTATCGCCTTCGGCAAGGATTCCTAGATAGATCAGCAGGCTGTTCACCCAACCGTGTGCGGTGAAGCCAGTCTGCCAGGCAGCGGCAATAGCAACGGCGGGTAATGCCATGGGAATCATGGCTATGAATAGAAAGGCGCTGGAGCCGGGAAACTTGGCGTTGATGAGAAAAGCCAGAGCGAGGGCAAAGACGAATTCCAAGGCGACTGAAAAAATCACAATCACCGCGGTGTTTAGAATAGCCGGCCAGAAGGACGGGTCCTCTATCACCATTTGGAAGTTGGATATGGTAAAACTACCGTCAGTCGTTCTGAAACTGTCGCCTACCAGCTTTAGGACGGGACGGATCCAGAATAAGGCGTAATAGATGATGACAGGAGCAATGAGTATGTATGGCGTAGCAGCTCTTAATAGCGCTCGTCGCCCTCTTGGAGTGGTAATGCCCGTACCGGGTTGAAACCCTTTCGAGTTAGATACAGTGGCCATGACGCCTACCTTCGAGCTGCTTCACTATTGAGCGGAGAAGCTAGAGCTAGGATATTCAACTCCCAGCTCTAGCTTGATTCAAAGGATAAACCGTGCGATTAATATCCTACTATTTTAGAAGTGCTACGAGAGCATCGGCGGCGGCATCCAAGACTGCCTGGTCTACCGTGCCATCCCCATTTAGCACCATGTCCACAAAAACGTCATCGAAGACCTGCTTCACGGCGCCCCAATCCTGGTAAAGATAGGAAGGCACGCCGGAAACAACGCCCTGCTCAAGTACGAGGATAGCCTTGGTGATGACCTCGTCGATGGCCTCTTCACCCATGTAATCGACCGCTTCCTGGACGGGCGGAATAAATCCACCGGTGCCCTTAGCGATCTTGACCTGGATTTCGGGCCTGGTCAGGTACTCGAGGAAGGCGACCGCAAGGTCGTAATTCTCGGAGCCCTTCATGATGCCATATCCGCTGACACCGGCGATCGTGCCGATTCCAGCAGGTCCACTAGGCGCTGGCGCTAAAGTATAGGCTGTCGGATTCGATGCATAGACCTGTCCGGCTCGAGCGTTGTGGAATACCGTCAGCCAGGATTCCTCTCGCATCATGGGATCGACACAAGTGCTGACGTTGAGTACAGAGGGCACAAAGGCGTCACCCATCGAAGTCCATATCTCCCAAGCCTCGGCCGCTTCTGGCGAGTTGATGTCAGGGAATCCGGCGCCGTAGGAAAGGGCTGAACCACCGAACTGATAGATCCAAGAATTCTGGGGGATACCGGTGATGCAGACTTTGCCTTCACCCTCACCCTCGGCTATGGCATTGGCCCATGCTGCATATTCCAACCATGTCAGATGGTCTATGTCTGCACCTTCTGGGAAGTAGGGCATTGCATTCTCGTGAGCCAGGAGTAGGTATACATCGGCTCCTACCGGCAGAAAGTATTGCTTTCCATCTCGGTTGGTGTCGCTCTCGAAGGCAGGAATGAAGGTCCGATCTGTCCAACTATCTACTAGATCTGTCAGATCCTCTACGTAGCCCGCATCTAGCCAGTCTGGCATTTTCCCGTTGTGGGCGGCGATGATATCGGTTGTTACGTGATCGGTCTCTTGTTGAATCTGCGCTCTTTGAAGTAATGTATCATCATCCAGGATCTGGAAGTTAACCGTTACATTGTGCTCTTCCTCAAAAGGCTTGATGATCTCGTTGATGAAGAACTCCTGCTCGCGAGCCGGGCTGAACAGCCTTGACGAAAAGACCAGTGTCTTCTTCGCTTCTGCCGGAACTTCAACCATCGACTCAACGATCCGGGTTACCTCTACTTCTACTTCCTGGACCTCAGTTACTACCTCGCCTTCGACGATACGAGTAACTTCAACCTCTTCCATGACAGTTTCAGTAACCACTCGAGTCACCTCAACTTGCTCTGCCTCTGGCTGGCAAGCAGCCAGAATCAAGAGACTTACTAAAACCATTGACAATATCAGTATTTTCTTCATTACATCCTCCACGAAGATTGATTAAAATGCCCTGCGTGCTCTGGTTTAATGCTATCCAGCTGCACTGAGGACAAAACGACGGTCATTATAAATAGCCTTGGTCCTTCCTTGCAAATCCGGTTTTGTGCGTCATGTCAAAGACGTCCGAATGGCATGAGGACCTGAAGGTAGGCCGTCAACAAAGAACAATTCAATATCACTGCATACGCATCCTCCTAACTGACTCTGTGTCTATCCAACTGCCAGGAGTGAAGCAAGCGCCAGGACAGCGTTTTGTCCCAGCTTCCTTTCCAATCCCGGCTGTAGAATTCAAGTAGATGAAAAGTATTGGCCTCAAATGGCTCACTCGGCAAGGGAGCAGGCTTTAGATACGCCAGGACGCTCTCCCTGATTTCGGGAGGAATATCACGAAATGCCAGGGTTATGTGAGCCTTATATGGGGAACCAAGGTCGTTCTCCACGAAATCACAATCACTAGCTATGAAAGGAATTACTGCATCGACGATTCTCTTCCTCAGTTCCATCAGTTCTTCGTTTGGTTGATTATCGATGCGCGATATATCCAAACCGACGCCGACATCGTCGATATGAAACCCGTTGAAGTGAATCGGCAGCGGGTCCTGGCTGAAAAATACGGTTTCTAGAGCTTCAATGACAGCATTCGGGGGGCAATCCGAGCACTTAAAGAATCCCTTGAGGGTTGCGTGCACCTGGAACTTTGAGGCAGCGGTGAATCCAAACTGCTTCTCCAACATGCTGTGGACGTCGGCAACTCGCTGCGCTACCTCATAAGGTGGGATCAAATAAACAGCATAACGGAAATCGCTGGGAACTGCTTGATCTGTCAAAGGTTGCATCAAAATTAGATCTGTTTCTTGCCTTAAACTAGGTAGAACACCCACATGATTTTCGGATTATGACCTGCATATTTATTCCCTCCTCAACAAATGGCGGGAACTCACCTTTCCGCTTGTAGTAAGAAAGCGCGTTATATAGATGGCGAAATGTCAATCGCCCCACATCTCTCGCTCTCTGATCGACGGTTGTAATATCCAGGAGTTCGGCCACGGGCAGATCATCAAAACCGGTCACCGGTAAGCTCATGCCGTTTCGGTTCGCACCCCTAAGAATTCCGGCGGCCAGCGTATCAGATGTACATACTATCGCCTCAATCCTCCGTTCAAATGGTAATTCATCGTTTTTCCGCATTATCTGATCGAATACTCGATATCCTTCGGCAAAGGAATGTGCGCCAACCTCAAATACAATCTCCGGATCCCATTCGATCTCATTTGCCCGCAAGGCATCAGCATACGCCCTTATCCTTCCAAGGCGGCTAAAGTCCTCTCTATTCGCGTCGCCCAATTTAAGGGGGTTGGATGTGCCCAAAGTAACAAGGGCCAACCTTCGGTAACCGTGGTGCTTGATGAGATGTCGATCTATCAATTCATTAAGCGGGTTTTCATCCTGGGCGAAGATGTTTGAAATCACCGGCGGAGAGGCAATGTAGTTATGAATAGCCGAAATTGGAAGATTATGCCGTTCGAGGATCCTGAGCCGCGATTCGCCAATATGCAGACCGACCACAATCAGCCCATCAACGATTCCCAAAAAAGGCATCGTCCCGAAGAATTCATCGCGCGCCTCTTCAGTCGTTACATTGAAAATAAAATGCTGATAGCCGAGAATATCCGCTTCGTGTTTTATTCCGGACAAAATCTCAAGATAAAAGTCTGGACTGATGCTTGACAAGGGGAGGGCGACGCCGATTACATTGGTCTGGTGGCCTCGCAAGCTCTGGGCCGCACTGCTGGGCACGTAACCTACGATCTCGATCAAACTTGCCAAGCGCCGTGCATTTTTCTCTGAGAGGCTGCCTGCTTTGTTCCTGAGAAAGTTCGAGACCGAAGTAGTAGAGAGGCCGGAAAGACTAGCAAGTAGGCGCATATCTGGAGCTGTCGTCCTTTGACGACCGCGTCTCAAATCGAACCATTCCTCATAAGCCGCCTCTATCTCGAGCGGATCGCGATCATAAAGCTCGGCGATCTCCTCGATAGGGAGCTCGTTATCTTTTACCTGCATCCCCACGCAGCACTTCCCAAGAAATCAGGCACTCAAAAGACCCAAATGAGATTACCTGGGTCGATGTTTGTACACTCAGAGTCGTATCGGAAAACTGATCAACCTTTCGTAGTTTACTTTAACGTTTAACTATAACGATATAATTATAAGGAGGGGAAGTTAGAATGTCAAGTGGTGGGGTGGGATCAAATGTCTCAAATTTCGTCGTGGGTTGGACTGCTATTTGATACTTCTGCGGGCGCTAGATCGACATTGTCGAGCCATTCTCCGACAACTTGGGCGCCCAATACCGGAGCGTATATCCCCCGAGTAGTAGATATATCTTGGTGCCCAAGGTATTCCTGAACTACCTCAAGAGGCATTCCTTCTCTAAGCAGCTGTGTAGCGCGAAAATGTCGAAAATCATGGGCTGAGATGCTTTCGTGAAGACCGAGGGCTTTTACGGCACGTTTAACGGTGTTGTGGGCGGAGGTAGATGATAACCTGGCATTCTTAGCGTTCCTGCTGTGGGCAACAAATAATGCTGGATTACTGTCAGTACGTTCTCTCAGGTAAGCACGGATGGCCTGGCGCGCGTAATCGCGAATGTGAATTGTTCGAGGTCTACCACCTTTGCCGGTGATGATGGCAAATGGAGTACGGCCCTGGTCCATGTTGCTTCGATTTAAGCCGACGATTTCGCTTAATCGGGCAGCGGTGGAATAAAGCGTGCTCACAAGAGCTCTGTCGCGTAAGAGTGTCAATCGCCTATTATGTGGATCATTTTCGGCAGGAAGGGAGCGCTGGTTGTAAAACTCGACGATCTTGGGAACACTCTGCCGAGCCGAATCCAAATCAATGACCCCTTCAGCCAGGTTTCTATCAGCCGGCCTTCTTGCGAGCTGTCGCTGCAGTTTGCCGAGCTGGACATCCGGCGGCAGTAAATCGAGGCCATCCAGGAAGTTGAGGTAGCCTAGAACGGACGCCATATAGGTGTTTGTAGTTGAATGCGATCGATTGGCGAGAAGCCAATTTCGATAACTGAGGATGACGGCTGTGGACAACCCATCGGGGGGAAGAGGCCATTCAGCATCTTTCGCATAGTCATTGTGTTGGAAATACTGTATCCAGTCGGCAAAGAGCCGAAGACCGCTCCGGTAGGTGGATTCTGTCTTGAGACTCTTGGCGCCCGCTTCCAGTAGAAAGTTAGGCTCCAGCAGCCAGGAAGGGCCTTTGGGAACTTCACGACTTGAAATAGGCAATAGACCACGTCGACCTTTCATTCTAGTACGATAATACCTTGCTTATGGCCGATCGTGAAGGGTGGGGTAGTTTCTCAGGGTAGGTTAAGACGCGTCGATAGCGGCATCCGATAGACTGGTACCCGCACACGGCAGGTTCTGGCTTTTTAAGCAGTTATACCAAGCAAGGACTCATGGAGAGGTTACTGCCAGCTCTGGTGCCAGTTTTGCCAAGCTCTAAGAATCTTCTCTGGAAGATCCGCGTCATCAACGAGCAACTGATCCTGATAGGGCTCCAGGTCCACCTCGTTTTCAATCAATCGACGTAGAGGATCGGCAAGCTGTTGCTGGCCCATGAGAAGCGCACCCATCATCCTGTTGTTCGACATGACGATACGAATAGAGTTGGGTCCCTTTATGTCCCAGGCAGACCTGTAATTGCTCGAGAAAGGTGAGGTCCATACGGTACTAGCACCTCTAGACATGTGCAGGAGTTCCTCGCCATTCTCAGCGGGTTGACCTCCTACCTGTCCGATAACGGTCAAATGGACGCCGAACAGCAGAGCAGCGTTGAAGGGACTGCCTTTTTGATAATGAAATTGGGTATCCTTTCCATGGGCAAAATCGACCATATTGGTGCCCGCTGCTCGCCCTTCGTTTATCGCGCTTGGCCAGAGTACGTCCAGGTTGTGGTTGCGGGTCCACCGGTCATAGACTTGGGCGATATCACCCGCGGCGAAGACTGAAGGTATGTTGGTTTGCATGAATGGATTCACGAGTAGACCCCGATCTTGCTCAATTGGTAATCCCTCGACGACTTTAAGATTCGGCCTGACGCCTATCGCCACGCCAACAATTTGGCATTCAATTTCCTTGCCACTCTTCAGGCGAACACCTCGCACTTTTCCTTTCTTTCCAAGAATCTCGGAGATTTCTTCATTGTAGAGAAGTTTTACTCCTTCACGCGTGATTGCCGTCTCAATGATTTCCGATTCGCGCGGATCGAACAGGCGAGGCCAGACACGGTCCTTGCGCTGGAGGAGGAAGGTACGAACACCACGATGTTGCAAGCCTTCAGCAAACTCCATGGCCGTTATTCCCCCGCCAACCACAACTGCAGCCTTGGCTCGACGTCCGTGAGCGATAATCTTCTTAACGTCGTCCATATTGTCGAAGGTAAGCACGCCATCCAGATCTCCTCCTACAAAAGGAGGACGAACAGCTGTTGCACCAGTGGCCAGCAAAACAACATCGTAGGCGATCGGCTCGTCATTATCGAAGAAGGCCAATTTGGCCTCTAGGTCTAGTCTTTTTATTGAACCAAATCGCAGATCCATTCGGTGGTCTCGGTAGAAAGATTCCCTGCGCGAGATCAGTTGGTCCCCAGGCACTTGACCGGCAAGGTAATAGGCGATGCCTGGCCGGGAATAGAACAGATATGGCTCATCGGTGACAATGGTAATACGACCTCGTGTGTCTCGCTTTCGGATCACTTCGGCCGCGCTCATCCCTGCGGCGCCATTGCCGATGATCAAGTAATGATAGTTATTCATTTGACGTCTCGGGGCTGGAGCTGGAGCATGACGGGTAGTGAGTCAGGATCGACTTCGAGGGAGTTATCATCTCGTAGGAGGACCACTGGTCCCCAATTCAGAGTACCCCTCGGACACTTGGCGATACACTCTCCGCAGCTGATGCAGCGGCTGTCGGTCACGTTCTGTCCTCGCCTGGCATATTCCCTTACCTCAATACCGACAGGACAATTGAATCCACAAATACCGCATTGAACGCAGCGACTGGCATCGGCTGCCACCTGGTACAGTCCATCTTCCGGAGGTTTTACAGCATCCGGTTCTGGGAGGATAGGACCTGCAAAAAGATTTCGTATTTTCGAAAACATGGTTGCTTAACTTCTAGTTCCCTTAAATGCCGCCGTAATAGATAGTGGCGATAATATGAATAGTCATGGCAGAAAAGAGGGTAATGCCCATTGGGATATGCAAGGTATGCCATGAACCCATCATTCGACGGACAGTTTGCAGCGAATTAATCTGCCATATGAGGCGCTGCTGCCGGTTGATCATTTGCTCGAGATCCTTCATTCGGGCTTGTTCTTCCCGTTCAAGCTGCTTGATCGATCCGTGCAGCTTCCGCCTTGATTGCCATTCGCGATACCTTCTCGTAAGTATTTCACCCGAACTGAGCTCGTCTCTAGAATCATCGACAATACTGTACTCTGTAACCAGCAGCTGAACTCTAGCTGGCTTGTCGACAGACCATTTGGCGAGTTCTTCCCTTTGGGAAGCTAACTCTTTCTCCAAGTCTCGCCGGTTCAGCTCAACGCCAGCTAGGCTGCGCGGTACCGAGGTGTAAATATAGCGACCGATGAATCCGCTTAGGACCACAAGAACCGTCAGAAGCACGGTGATTCCAGCGAGTCCGCGAAATTCCAGTCCTGTGTGCATCAACACAAGAAAAGGTCCGATGATTCCTGTGAATATATGGAACGATAACCAGTGACGCACCTGCCCGACATGAAATATGCCCCATCGCTTGCGGGCACTGTACAGAAACTCGGTCATCAGCATCAGCACGGCCCCAATAATACCCAGGGCATGGCCAAAAGGATGTCCACCTGCGGGTATCGCCAACAGTTCGTAGGCGACGTACACTACGGTCAGGAAAAGGAGGACCAGAAAACTCAATTTTAGCTCAAAATTGCTGGACATTATCAGGTATTTGCGTCGTCCCCCCAATTGCTGGTATTGTGACAATTTGAACATTGAGGGACTGGGGTGGGGTGATCATCGTCATTGGGAGGGCTGTGACAAGACTGGCAATCCGTCAAGCCACTATGGTTGACGGAAGCATCACCCCAGCCGTCAGTGTTGTGGCAATTCGAGCATTGCCCCGGGAAGTGACCACCCGGACGGCTGTGACAAGACTGGCAATCCGTTAAGCCACTATGGTTGACAGAAGCGCCACCCCACCCGTCGGTGTTATGACAATTCGAGCACTGCCCAGGATAATGGCCACTAGGTCGGGAATGGCATGATTGACAATCGGTTAAGCCATTGTGATTGAAATTCGCGTCACCCCAATTTTGTGTGTTGTGACAGGCTGAACATTGTCCCGAGAAGTGACCGCCCGGCCGAGAATGGCAAGATTGGCAGTCAGTAAAGCCACTATGATTAAATGAAGCGTCTCCCCAGCCGCCTGTGTTGTGACAATTTGAGCATTGCCCCGAGAAATGACCGCCAGGGGGAGAATGGCATGATTGGCAATCAGATAATCCGGCATGGTTGAAGGTCGCATTATTCCAGTTGCTCGTATCATGGCAGCTCGAGCATTGCCCGGCGAAATGTCCAGCGGGGCGGGAGTGACACGCTTGGCAATCGGTGAAACCAGCGTGGTTGAAATTGGCGTTGTTCCAGTTACTTGTGTCGTGACAGCTAGAACACTGTCCCGGGAAATGGCCGGCAGGGCGAGAGTGGCACGCCTGGCAATCGGTGAAGCCGGCATGGTTGAAGCTGGCATTGCTCCAGTTGTTCGTGTCGTGACAGCTAGAACACTGCCCGGGATAATGACCCGCTGGAGCCGAATGACAGGATGAGCAATCGGAAAATCCGCTATGGTTGAACGAAACCTGGTCCCAAGCGCTCGTCGAGTGGCACATCGAACATTGCCCTGGGAAGTGGATCACTGGTCTGACCTCGAGATGGCAGGCTGCGCAATCAGTGAAGCCTGCGTGATTAAAGGTTGCTTCCTCCCAAGAATTGGTCGTGTGGCATGCCGAGCATTGGCCAAGATAATGGTTTAGCGGTGATTCAAGGGAGTGACATGCGGCACAATCCTCAGAACCGATATGATCGAAGTCAACAATTACCCAATCGTTCACAACATGGCATAGCGAACACTGTCCAGGGAAGTGAGGATCGGGAATATTTTCCTGATGGCAATCCTGACAATCTGTAAATCCTGTATGGTCAAAGTTGACCTCGGTCCAGGCATCAGTTGTGTGACAGTTGGAACATTGACCCTCAAAGTGATCAAGAGGTGCAGCTTCACGATGGCAGGTTTGGCAATCCTCGCGGTTTGTATGGTCAAATTGAACATTCGTCCAAGCAGAGGGCGAATGACAGTCAGTACAGCTACCTGAGAAATGCTCGGGTGGGGGAAGGTGGCAGCCTATGCATTCAGCAGGCGTGCCTGCATACTGCCCACGGATATGGCACTCAGTGCAATCGATAGTCGAGTGCGTTTCGGCTAATAGGAAAAAGCTATGATCGAAATCATCGCCGATGAAGGGAACCGATTCTCCCTCTATATTTGACTCATCTTCCGATTCTGGGCGTGCGATTAGTCTCAACTGCTCAGGGCTGCGTGCCCGAATTAGTTCCTGGATCTTATCTAACAACCGCTGCAGTTCAGGGAATTCGTCAATCATTCCCTCCATGACAATTTCGCTTTCGGACAGGAGCCCGTTTAAGCGGCGCACCAGGTTCTCACGTTCGGAAAACTCGGATTGCGTAACTCCGAAGATGGCTGTATCCAATGCCTCTTCAAACTTTAAGGCGGCCCGAGCTATGTCATCCTGATCTTCGACTCTCTGAAGATCTTCCAATCGTCGATAGGCCAGGTCGATGGCCATATTCACCCTATCTGTGCTGTTGAAAACAAGCTGGTAGCGAATCTTCTCAGCCATCTCCTGAATGGGGAAGAGCAGATCGCTTGGCTCGAAGGGATGGAGCTCAGACAGGAACGCAATCGCTCCGGAAATGAGTACACTTGTGACGATGAAGATGGATAAACCGATTAGTACTTTTTTCATCGCTCTCTAGAAGTTAAACCAGCTGCCAATTGCGCAGACAAACGGTGGTTTATGCCTCATCCTCCAATCCCGATGGGTGGCATTCAGCACAATTCTCAATTGATGTAATACCCTCGTCCTCGTGTTTCTCAACGATCTCACTCTGTTCGTGCTCATGACAGCCGTAGCACGTGTACTCAGTGTAGCTCGTCAAATGGCAGGTAATGCATTCTATTTTATCCTGGTCGCCGTGATCAAGGGGGAACATGTGCTGTGTCAATTGAGCAGGTGTCCAGGCCACTGCAGTGTGACACCGGATACAATCGCTTCCAAATAGCCCGAAATGTACTTCTGGTTCCGAATGACAGTCAACACACATCCTGGTTTCCACGTTTCTTATCGGTTGATTGTGACACTCAGTGCAAGATACTGATTGGTGCGCGCCATCTAGCGGAAATACCAAGCTATGCTCAAAATCGGCCATCGAATCCAGTCCATCATGGCAGTCAAGACACTTGGATCCAAAAAGCGATATGTGTTCCCGAATAAATTGAGGCTCAGCTGAATCATGGCAAGCGATACAGTCAACCATAGATGCCAAGTACCGGTCGGGTAGGTGACAATCAGAACAGATAAGCGCTTCATTTTCGTAGTTAAGTTCGTGGCGAATCAAGCTGAAATCAGTAAGGGAGTCGTGCTGAAAATCATTCACATCAAAAACTGTTACATTGGCTTCTGCGCCACCGTGCTCTGTATGGCAGTCGGTACAGAGGCCGGAGTCGAATAGACGACCGTGGAGGCCAATCTGTGTTTCCCTCTCCGACGCGATGGTCGTGTGGCAGCTCAAGCAGAGTTTCACCGAAACCCCTAGCCAAGCTGAGTGGCACTGCTGACACTCTTGTTCCATGTCGGCGTGCGACGAATAATCCTCGATAGAAACCTCCTCTGTAGTGGCTGCCGACAGATTTCCTGGGCTAAAAAGACCAGGTCCGACAAAATACAAGATAGCCACCAAAATAAGCAGCAGAATAACAGCAGAACCGCATCCGAGAGGAGAATATAAGGGATTAGCTCTTCGCTGCTTCATCCTGGATTATGCACTTCGTTATGCTCGCTCTTATTGACTATTGAAATAGATCCTTCTGCCCGATCGAATCACAAAGATTAATATTTATAGAGAAGGGGGCCTTCAACGACATCTTTTAGCGTTATCTACGCATAGTTAAACTAATGTATCTTAGCTCAAGTAACCGCTCTCTAGTGTTTCTCTTGGGTAATCTATCTCAGGAATTGAGGCGTTTCTGCTCTGATCAGGTAGAATAGTGGTTATGGTACCCTTCGCATCAACATTGTCAACTGAAGAGATAGAAGCCATCGTCGGCGGTTACCATGGCGATCCGTTCTCAGTGCTGGGTCCGCATAACTGCGACGGCAAACTCGTTGTTAGAGCCATTTTGCCACAAGCCGACTCCGTCTTCCTCATTTTGGAAGAAAAGGAAACGCACAAAATGGCGAAAATACATAGTGACGGTCTCTTTGAACTGCAGCTTGAGGAGTGCGAGTTACCCATTGATTATGCATACCAGATTCAATTACACGATGGTACATCAATACTAAGCGATGATCCGTATGCCTTTTCCGAGAGCTTTACGGATTTTGACGAGTACCTTCTCGCCGAGGGCACCCATCTGCGGATGTTCGAGAAACTGGGAGCTCATCAAGAGGACGTTAAAGGACATTCAGGAATTCGCTTCGCCGTTTGGGCGCCAAATGCACTGAGGGTCAGCGTAATCGGTGACTTTAACAGCTGGGACGGACGTCGACACCCTATGAGATTTCACGCTAACAGCGGAATATGGGACATTTTTATCCCTGGGCTTGCAGAGGGAGCGCTGTATAAGTATGAGATTAAAACACGATACCTTGACTATACGGTAAGCAAGAGTGATCCGGTTGGATTTTTCGCCGAGATGAGACCTAAGACAGCTTCAATCGTCTGGAATCTCGACAAATATGAGTGGAAAGACGGTGATTGGCTAGAGAATCGAAAGACGACAAACGACTTGAGTGGCCCGATCAACGTCTATGAGGTTCATCTTGGTTCCTGGCGTAGGAAAAACGACTATGAGTGGCTGACATATAAGGACTTGATCGACGAGCTCATTCCCTATGTAGTCGACATGGGATATACGCATATAGAACTGCTCCCGGTAGCCGAACATCCCTTCGATGGATCGTGGGGATACCAGGTTACTGGATATTTTGCCGTGACCAGCCGGTTCGGCACGCCTGACGACTTCATGGCCTTTGTGGATGCCTGTCACCAAGCAGGTATCGGCGTTATCCTAGATTGGGTACCAGCACATTTCCCGAGAGACCAGCACGGGTTGGCTTACTTTGATGGTACTTTCCTGTACGAACATGCCGATCCTCGCCAGGGCACTCATCCGGATTGGGGAACTTTGGTATTCAATTTCGGTCGAAATGAGGTCCGCCAGTTTCTGATAAGCAATGCCATCTTTTGGATTGATAAATATCATATCGACGGCCTTCGTGTGGATGCCGTAGCCTCAATGCTTTATTTGGATTTCTCCCGCGAGGAAGGCGAATGGGTCCCGAATCGATATGGGGGCCGTGAGAACCTGGAAGCGCTTGAATTCGTTCGAGAGTTCAACACCCGGGTCCATGCCAGCTTCCCAGATGTACTGACGATCGCTGAGGAATCGACATCTTGGTCTGGCGTAAGCCGTCCGGTCGAGGAAGAAGGCGGTCTTGGATTCGATCTGAAGTGGAACATGGGCTGGATGCACGACACATTGCAGTATTTCAGCAATGATCCCATCTATCGGGCTTACCATCACGGGACACTGACATTCTCTCTGCTCTACGCCTTTAGCGAACGCTTTCTATTGCCTTTCTCCCATGATGAAGTTGTTCATCTCAAGCGCAGCATGCTCGACAAGATGCCAGGAGATATCTGGCAAAGATTTGCCAATCTTCGAGCTATATATGCTTATCAAATTGCCCATCCGGGAAAGAAAATGCTCTTTATGGGTGGTGAGTTTGGTCAATGGCGGGAATGGACCGAAGAGAAAAGCCTGGATTGGCATCTCCTGGATCAAAGCGGACCTCACCAGCAGCTCCAAGGCTTTGTCCGCAAACTCAACCACTTCTACAAGGCCGAACCTTCACTATATGAAGATGATAATTCTTGGGAGGGGTTCACCTGGATTGATTTGCACGATAGTCAGAGGAGCATATTGGCCTTCTCCCGCAATGTTCCAGGTTCAAGCGAGCAGATATTTGTCGTCTGCAATTTCACACCTCAAGTTCGCTACGACTATCGCCTTGGCGTCCCTTCCGAAGGTAGCTACATCGAGGTGCTTAACAGCGACGACTTTGCTTACGGCGGCAGCGGAGTGACAAATCCCGGGAACATGGAAGCTGCCCCCACCCCCTGGCATAACAGACCGTTATCCATCTCATTCACTGTCCCCCCTCTCGGCGTTGTCTTCATCAAGAAACCGGCCTTGGGTTAGTTTGGAATTGCGAGTTGTCATTACTACACGAAAATATACCGTCAAAGATTGAACTATATCCGCTCTTATTCAGACCAATCCTCAAAGACTATGTTTGGGGAGGCCGAAGTTTTGAGAACCTATTCCGGCGTGATTTGCCACCAGGCATTGTTGCCGAAAGTTGGGAGATTGCAGGCCACCGCGATGGAACCACCATCGTAGAGAACGGCGATTTGGCTGGTAAAACCCTCATCGATCTCCACCAGGAGTATGGACTCTCCCTTATCGGTAGTAATTCGCAGTGGGCACAGGATCGCGCGAGGTTTCCCTTGCTCGTGAAACTGCTTGACGCTCAGAATCGCCTGTCGGTCCAGGTGCACCCGAATGATGCCTATGCCCTGGTTCATGAGAATGACGAGTTAGGAAAGAGCGAGATGTGGGTCGTGCTCTACGCCAATCCGGAGGCGGAGATCATATTGGGCGTCACCAAGGACTCCAGTCCTGAGAGCTTTAGAGAAGCGATTAGAACCAACAAGCTCGATGCTTTTCTACACAGATTGAAAGTTTCAGCCGGAGACTTCGTCTGCGTGCCAAGCGGCTCTCTTCATGCGATTCTAGGTGGTGTTGTTCTAGCCGAGGTCCAGCAGAACTCAAATGCAACCTATCGTGTCTATGACTGGGGGCGAGAGGATGACAATCGCTCTCTGCATGTCGACAAAGCGATGGACGTCATCAATTTTGATCAGGTGGAGCCTAGTATCCAATCGCCATCCGTAATATTGAGTGAAGAAGGTGTTGTCAGAGAAGCCTTGTGTCAGAACAAGTACTTCAGCGTCGAGAGGGTAAAAATGACACACGATTCAAATTTCGACGGCTACTTGGATGGGCGTTCATTTGAGATATGGGGTGTTATCGAAGGCTCTGCCCGAGTAGATTGCCAGACATCTGGCGTCGAGTTAAACGCCGTTCGGTTTACTCTTCTACCCGCTGCCCTTGGCCGGTACAGCGTGATGGCAACCGAACAATCAACTCTGTTAAGAATTTATGTCGATGACGCCGCCGATTCTGATTGAACGAAACCCTTGGAACGAGCTCTGCTGACGGCCATCTCCGCGATAGTCACCATTTAGGAACGACTGGAAAAAATACGAGGGAGTTTTGCCCTGCATATTATTAGCAGGACATATTTGCCAGGAAACTGGCCCTGAAAGCCGCTTTGTGCTAATATATTCGGCGCTCTCGTCGTCTTGAATGATACGCTGGGAGCATAAGATGAGAATTACTCGGAGGATAAGGAAAGTTGGCTAACACTGCATCAGCGAAAAAGCGAATACGAAGCTCAGCTCGGAAGAGAGAGCACAATCGGGTCTACCTTTCGGCAGCCCGCACATACATCAAGCAGACACGCACACTGATCGCTGCAGGCGAGGTAGAGGAAGCTGAAGCTATGGCAAGCATGGCTGTTGTGACTCTGGACAAGGCTGCGGCTAAGGGTATTTTGCACAAGCGAAATGTGGCCCGACGAAAGAGCCGGCTTATGCGGGCACTGGCGACCGCGAAAGAGACCGCTGCTTAACTAGATTTACAGATTTGCTCATTGTCTGGGCATTAATTTGGCACCTGACACCATCCACATGGATGGTGTTTTTGCGTCTATAAATGACGTGAAAACTATTAGTCCTTAGCCGGTATGCTAAAGATGTAGCCCATCCCCCTAACTGTCTTGAGAATTCGTGGTCGGGCTGGGTTTTCCTCGATGACTTCCCTCATCCAGCGAATATGGACGTCGAGCGTGCGTGTATCGCCAAAGTAGCTCGTTTTCCAGACCGTCTCCATGAGCCTATTGCGGTCAATAACCTCATTTGGGTGTCGAAGAAATTCTTCCAATAAGCAGGCCAGTTTTGGCGTCAGGCGCCGTTCACCCAATCCTGCAATCTCTACAGAACGCTTGGAAGGATAAAAGGTGAGCTGCCCAGCGCGAACGACCTCTTCCTTCATATCGTCGGCTGGCAGTAAAGCTCTTATTCGGTTAATTAGCTTGCGCGCTGTAAACGGTTGGGCGAGGTATACATCAGCGCCAATAGTCCGGTCTTCCAACTGGTTGGTATCCCGGCAGTAGATAATTGGCGTAAAAGGGAGGGCCTTACGCAGTCTCTTGCAGGTTCTAAAACCGCTGGAGCGCATAGATGAAGCGTCGATCACAATCAGTTCGGGCTGAGTATCTTCAGCCCAAACCAGTGTCGCGTTTCCAGTATGAAATAATGTTACCTGGAGACCTTCTCGTTGAAGCGCCGACACGAGGGCCCTAGTCCCTGAACGTCTGCCCGCTACGAGCAATAGTTTTGCCACCCTCATCATTAACCTTCGGGCTCCCCATCTTGTTGTTGGATAGGCGATGCCATTATAGGCATAAAAGGTAGTTTAGCAACCATTTTCTCTATGCTTGACACTCATATGGCGTGACAATATAATCGCCTCGATATCTGTGCGAGTGTAGTTCAGTGGTAGAACGTCAGCTTCCCAAGCTGAATGTCACGGGTTCGAGTCCCGTCACTCGCTCTGCATTCTACAGGGGCAACGGCAGAGAACACCGTTGCCCTTCTTTATTAGAGTGCTTCACGGGAAGACCTCGATCATCACAAAATCAAGGAGACAGTTATATGGCAGCCAGTCACAACCTGCAGACGCTGGACAAGCCTGTTTTGACTAGGGCGCCCTATTGGGCGGATGTTTCTGATGAAAAGTGGCTTGATTGGCGATGGCAAATGAGTAATCGTCTTGATAATTTTGAAGAGCTGGATGCGGTTATCAACCTGACGAAGTCCGAGAAAACAGCGTTACAGAGCAAGGGATTGTTTCGGGTGGATGTCACCCCCTACTTCGCCAGCCTGATCGATCCCCAAGATCCCAATTGCCCGGTTAGAAAACAGGTTATTCCAACAGAGCGTGAGATGGTGCCCTTCCAGTCGATGATGGAAGATTCCCTGAGTGAGGATAAGCATTCTCCCGTACCCGGTTTGGTACACCGCTATCCTGACCGAGTTCTCATGCTGGTAACGACCCAATGTGCCAGTTATTGCCGTTACTGCACCAGAAGTCGGATTGTTGGTGATCCAACTCAAACCTTTAGCAGAAAAGAGTTCGATGCCCAGATCGAATATATTGAAAACACGCCCCAAATCAGAGACGTTCTATTGTCAGGGGGCGATCCGATGGTCCTAGCTCCCAAGCTTCTGCAAATGATTCTTGAACGTCTACGAGCTATTCCCCATGTGGAGATCCTTCGAATTGGCTCGCGCGTGCCAGTCTTTCTGCCGATGCGGGTTACGGATGAGTTCTGTGACATGATTAGCCAGTTCCATCCATTTTATTTGAATATTCATGTCAATCATCCCAAGGAGATTACTCCCGAGCTTGCCGCAGCATGCGACCGCCTTACTCGGGCTGGAGTTCCCCTTGGTAATCAGAGCGTTCTCTTGGCAGGTGTCAACGATTCGGTTCACATTCAGCGCAAGCTTGTGCACGAATTGGTCAAGATTCGAGTTCGACCTTATTACCTATACCAGTGCGACCTTGTAGAGGGCTCCGGACATATGAGGACGACGGTGGCTAAAGGAATCGAGATAATCGAGGGCCTTCGAGGGCATACCTCTGGATACGCCGTCCCCAATTATGTAATCGATGCCCCTGGTGGAGGAGGCAAGATTCCAGTAGCACCGAACTACGTTCTGTCCCAATCCCCGGGCAAAGTGATTCTACGCAATTTCGAAGGTTTTATTACAACTTATCAAGAACCTCTTGACTATGATCCTGGTGAAATCCGTAATCAGGAATATCTTATCGAGCGCCGGTCTGAGCCCGGACAGGATGGCATTTTGGGATTGCTCGAAGGAGATCGGATGACCATCGAACCCGATGGCTTTGCGGAGACTCACGCAAGAGGTGGTAGTGAACATCGACTACGAAGTGGCGAGGTATCAGATAAGTGGCGCCCGCTAGGCGTTGGCACGATCGAACCCGATGAGGATGAACCAAAGAAACTAACTGATTCAGCGCTTGAAAGCGACTAGATTCCGGAAAACTAGCCGGATCCATGGAGTAAAAAATGGCAGATAGGAACAAACCCCTAACCTTAATGGCCCTTGTCGAGATCCCCAAGGGGAGTCGCAACAAATACGAATACGACAAAGAGCGACAGATGGTGCGCTTTGACCGGATGCTCTTTTCGGCTGTCCACTACCCAAGCGACTACGGGTTTATTTTGGATACGCTTGGACAGGACGGGGATCCCCTTGATGCCCTAATTCTGGTTTCAGAGCCCACCTTCCCCGGGTGTTTGATCGAGGTAAAACCGATTGGACTGTTCAAGATGTGGGACGAAAAAGGAAGAGACGAAAAAATTCTCTGCGTACCCATCTCGGATCCTCATTGGAATACATTCAACAATCTTTCAGATGTCAATCCACACATGTTGATCGAAATTGAACATTTCTTTGCTGTTTACAAGGACCTAGAAAAGAAGAAGGTCGGTATCGAAGGTTGGGAGGATCGTGATATGGCGATCGAGATAATACGTGAAGCCCAGCAGGCCTTTTTGGAGCGGCATATCAGGTAGTTTGACCAGGGAGCGCCATGTCTGATAAGGCAGAAAGTTCGATACCTACTTTTCAAGACATTCTAGATGCACAGAAGGTTGTCGAAAAATACCTTCCAAAGACACCTCTCCATAATTACCCCGCGCTTGATCAATTGCTGGGAGCCAATCTCCGTGTCAAACATGAAAATTACCAACCCATCGGCGTTTTCAAGATCAGGGGTGGTATCAATTTCATGGCTAACCTCTCGTCCACGGAGAGGAGTGTGGGAGTTATCACGGCCTCTACTGGCAATCATGGGCAGTCGGTAGCCTACGCGGCGCGGTTGTTCAATGTACCAGCCACAATCGTAGTGCCCATGGAATCAAATCCGGTCAAAGTTGAAGCCATGAAAAGTCTGGGTGCGAAAATAGTCTTTCATGGGCGCGACTTTGACGATGCCATTTTGCATGCTGAGCATTTAGCTGAAGTTGACGGGGTGCGATTTGTATCTTCTGGCAACGAACCGCTGCTCATTTCAGGTGTCGGTACATACGCAGTCGAAATCCTCGAAGATTTTCCAGAGGCAGAAGTCATCATCGTTCCGGTTGGGGGTGGGAGCGGCGCTGCCGGTGTTTGCCTGGCCGTTAAATCGATTAATCCAAAGGTGATGATCATAGCCGTTCAAGCAGAGGCAGCACCATCCGCCTACCTCACTTGGAAGAACAGACGACCGACAAATGCGCAAATGGAGACTTCGGCCGAGGGGTTGGCAACACGGACGCCTTTCATGATGCCGCAGAGAATCCTCTGGCAGCACCTTGATGAATTTATCTTGGTTGACGATGAGGAAATGAGAAAAGCCGTTCGTTTGTACCTGGAGAAGGCAAAAACTTTGGCCGAGTTAGCCGGAGCAGCCCCCCTAGCCGCTGCAATAAGGCTAAAAGAGCGTTTACATGGAAAGAAAGTTGTCCTTGTTCTCAGTGGAGGGAATATCTCGCCAGAGAAACTGCGCGACTGCCTATCATAAATCGCTCGTCTGACCAATCCCTTGCATTTCTGTAGAGGACATCATGATTACATATGGGAAGACAAATGTCGCTCCTCTGGGAGTAATTTGGATAGCTGTATCAGCCAATGGCCTTCACTCGGTCAAGATTGGAGGTACAGAAGCGGATTTTGTCAGATCTCTCACACCCGGCGATCATGAAGCAGCATTTGATAACGACTCTATTTCAATAGTCGCTGACCAATTGCAGGAGTACCTCTCTGGCGATAGGAACCAATTTGAGCTCGAGATTGACTGGGGGCAGCTGACAGAATTTCAAGAATCAGCACTGCGGCGCACATACGAGATTCCGCTCGGCGAAGTTATGACCTATGGACAAGTGGCAGAGAGTTTGGGCCGTTCAGCAGGCGCTGCCAGGGCGGTCGGCAGGGCAATGGCCACGAACCCAATACCCATAATCATTCCTTGTCACAGGGTGGTCGGGGCAAAGGGTGAACTAACCGGCTACGGCGGCGCTGGCGGGCTTGAGACCAAGGCCTGGCTTCTAACATTCGAAGGACAGCAGGTAATTGGGAATTTTGTAATGAGTCAGCAGCCATCTGCTCAAATGAGAATGCCCTGGTAATGGAGAACGGCGAAATTCCGGAGGTTAAAACATGCATGTGGTTATTGCCGGTGGAACAGGATTATTTGGCAGGGCGCTGCAGAAAAGCCTTGCAGGCGATGGACACGAAATCGTCGTTTTGAGCAGAGACCCAGACAGTGCAAGTGAGAAATCTTTTACTGGCGTCAAGATTGCTCGCTGGAGTACCTCAGAACTTGATTCGTGGCGCGGTCTTATAGATGGAACCGACGTCGTGATCAACCTAGCAGGTGAGAACTTGGCCGGAACACGCTTTCTTCCCGGCAGGTGGACCAACGATAAGAAGCAGAAATTGAGAAGCAGCCGGGTCGATGCCGGAAGAGCCATCGCGAGGAATATCGCGGCTGCGGAAGTCAAGCCGAGGTTGCTCATCCAGGCCTCAGCCGTTGGATATTATGGTCCCCGGGGAGATGAAGAAGTGACTGAGAGTGTGCCTGCCGGGGATGATTTCCTTGCCAAACTTTGCGTCGACTGGGAGGAAGCAACGGAGGATGTTGAGCGCTTTGGCGTGCGACGCATCATATTGCGTTCGGGAATCGTCCTGTCTGCTGAAGGTGGTCCTCTGCCGAGACTAATCAAGCAATATCGACTGTTTGCCGGCGGTTCCTTTGGAGGCGGCGATCAGTATTGGCCGTGGATACATATCGACGATGTGATTGGCGCGATTCGCCATCTCATGGAGGATCATGACGCGGCTGGTCCCGTAAACGTCACTTCCCCCACCCCGCTGACAAATCGCCACTTCAGCAAAGAGCTCGGCCGTGTATTGGGGCGTCCCTCGTTTTGGCCCATACCCACTTTTGCCCTCAAACTTCTCGTGGGCGAAGTGTCGGTGGTCGTCTTAGAGGGTCAGCGGGCTGTTCCAGAGAAGCTAGCCGCCTTGGGCTACGAATTCAAATATTCCGAACTTGGACCTGCTCTATCAGAAATACTGAGTCGCTAAACTCATATCCAAATCGAAATAGCGCAAAAGTTCTCGAGAAGACCGTTGTCAAGCGCCGTATTTCTTCAGGCGCAGTGCGTGGGCAAGAGCCAGGGGCATGATATCCGTCGCCTCAAAATGGCCCAGGCCGCCTTTTTGGGCCTCGCGTTCACCAAACAACTGCGCGTTGTCCTGTAGATGTGATGCCGGCGCCCACAGCAGAGTTGGTACAGGATGCCACGAATGGCTGCGTAAGCGGGCGGGAGTTGAGTGATCTCCGGTAACTATTAGGACATCAGGTTGCAGATCTAGCAGTACGCCTAAGGCTTTATCTACCTCTTCGACGACCGCCGCCTTGGCCTCTAAATCGCCATCCTCACCCCTGCTATCGGTCGGCTTGATGTGAACAAAGAAGAAATCATAGCTGTCCCAGTTCTCGGCGACGATGGAAAATTCATCTCTAGACGATGCATGTTCTCCGGTTTCAATGACTTCCATGCCAACCAGGCGAGCAACACCCCTGTACATCGGGTAGACGGCAACACAGGCTGCTTTCAATTTGTAAACCTCGCCAAATTTCGGCAAATTCGGATCTTGGCCGAAACCACGAAGGGTCGCCATATTCGCCGGCAGATCATCTGCCAGCGCTTCTCCGGCGGCAGCCAGCCACTGGTTCACCAGACCCGCCGTTCTCTCCGCCTCTGATGATAATGCTTGTGCAGGAAGTGGTTTTACGCCGATTTTCTGGGGATCCGTGTCAGCGATGTTACCATTTAGCCCATCCCCACTGAGGGCTAGCATGAAGCGGTACTCTTTTACCTGCATGACCGTTGTCTTTATGCCTGGAATCGAGATCCCATCAAGTTTTGTCACCAGCGGTAAAGACGCTTCGCTGCTAATCCGGCCCGCTCTCCGATCCACGATGAGACCATCTTGGTCGACCGTACAAAAGTTTCCACGGGCTGCTACATCATCGGCTTGCAGGTCATAGCCCACACCTAAAGCGGACAAAACACCACGCCCAACCGGATTGTTGATGGGATCGTATCCAAATAAAGCCAGGTGGGCCGGTCCGCTGCCGGGAGTGATTCCACGGCCAATTGGATGGCTCAATCCAAGACAACCCTCGGCGGCAAGTCTGTCCATCTCCGGAGTGACGGCCATCTCTAAAGCGCTCTGATCTGAGCTTTGCGTTGGCAGCCCCCCTAGCCCATCCAACACTAGAAGAATGATCTTCCCACCGTCTGGTTTTGCAAGCAATCTCATTAAGTCAAAGTTAGCCACCTCAACCTCCCAGTAGTCCAGGTCAATTCACTGATATAGCAAAAAGGCGGTTAGCTCAATTAGCCACCGCCTTGTAGGCTCCTCGGGTTGGATTCGAACCAACAACCCATCGGTTAACAGCCGATTGCTCTTCCATTGAGCTACCGAGGATCATTTTCGACCGGAAATTATAGCAAACCGGATTCGCCTGTCAAACCTACGCCTCGTTTATCTGAGAACAGCTTAGTCTAGGCTCTTCGCCAGTAGAGCCGAAAACACGGCCGCTGAAAGGGTCATATCCTATTGCAGTTGACCATCGTGATTCAAGTTGGAAATCAGCCTTTGTTGAGTTAGGATCACCTCCTCATGGAGGTATTAATGAATCCAAAAATAGTAGTCCACGGTGGAGCTGGTGAGTGGAAAAGCTCCAAAGCTCGATTAGAACGTGCCATCAACGATTGTAAGGCTGCCGCTATGGCGGGTCAGGCGGTTCTTCTAGCTGGAGGGGATGCAATAGATGCGGTCGAAACGGCTGTCAGAATACTTGAGGATTCGCCAGTATTAGATGCTGGGCGGGGCAGCTATCTAAATACAGCTGGCGATATAGAAATGGACGCTCTTATCATGGATGGCAATGGACTGAATCTAGGAGCGGTTGCCGCTGTCCGATTAGTCATGCACCCTATAAGCCTTGCGCGAAGAGTGTTGACCGACTGTGAGCATGCTCTCCTTGTGGGTAAAGGCGCAGAAGATTTCGCCGATTCCATCGGTTTTGCTCGCTGCACATTTAGCGATCTTCTTGATGATGAGATGCGGGAGGAATATCTGGGTCGCGGCGGACTATCGGCCGCGGATGAAATCACAACGTTAGATATACGAGAACCTGACATTATTGGAGATACAGTTGGTGCTGTCGCGCTTGACGTCAATGGCAATTTGGCCGCAGGAACTTCGACTGGAGGAACAAAGGGGAAGAGACCCGGTCGCGTGGGAGATAGCCCTCTTGTGGGTTCGGGTGCGTATGCTGACAATTGGAACGCCGCGGCAAGTGCTACAGGTCGCGGAGAATCACTAATGACCATACTCATCAGCAAGCGCGTCTGTGATTTCGTTTCGGAAGGGCTATCAACTCAAAAGGCTTGCGAAGCAGCAATCGACGTTCTTCATGAGCGGGTCCAGGGAAAGGGTGGCCTTATAGCGATCGATGTCAGAGGGAGAATTGGTGTTGCCCATAATACCGAGGCGATGCCCTACGCCTTTACCTCGACAGATCAAGATATTATTGCAGGAAGCTAGTATGGAATTCGTCTCAGGTGTCAAAACAGTCGACCTGGAGCTCTCAGCCCTACTTGAGAGCATGCTCTTCGTGGCCAGCGGCCCGGTCTCAATCGGAAGATTGGCAAAGGTCCTGGAGACCACGCCAGCTGTCGTCGAAAGCTGTCTACGAGAGCTTGAGGAGCAGTACGAAACGAGAGGTCTGAGACTACAGCGAAGCGGAACATTGGTTCAGCTTACAACTGCTCCGGAAAGCCGGGTTGTTATTGAACGGCTGCTCGGCCTTGAGGTAACCTCTCATTTAAGCCAGGCAGCCCTGGAAGTGCTGGCTATCATCGCCTTTATGCAGCCGGTTACCCGTCCAAGGATTGACGAAATCAGGGGCGTCAACTCCGACAGTTCGCTTCGAACCCTCCTCACTTTGGGCCTTATTGAGGAGGTCGGTCGCTTGGAGACACCCGGCCGGCCCATCCTTTATGGATCTACCCCTGAATTCTTGCAGTATTTTGGACTTAACTCTTTGTCCGATCTACCTCTTCTCGTTGCCGAGGATGAGGAGGAATAAACACTTTGGATCACTCCGTCCCCTTCCGGCCAGAGTCCATTCGCCAGTCCACGACTGCCGTGGTCTCCAGGTAACCAGGCGATTATGGCCGAACGCGTGCAGAAATTAATGTCCCAGGCAGGACTTGGCTCTCGACGGGACAACGAGTCTCTGATCTCTTCTGGTCGCGTTACGGTGAATGGAAGGACGGTGCGTCTCGGAGATAAGGCTGATCCATTGCTGGATGTCATCAGAGTCGATGGTAAACGGGTTGCTTTCGGTGAACGCGTTTACATCAAACTCTACAAACCCAAAGGCGTGATCTCGTCAACAGAGGATGAATTAGCGGCTGGCAGACCAACTGTGCGTGATCTCGTGAAGATTCCTGGCTTCCTGTATCCTGTTGGCCGGCTGGATAAGCAGAGCGAGGGCCTGATGATCTTAACCAATGATGGCCAGATCACGCATCGCCTGACCCACCCAAGCTTCCAACATACCAAGCTGTACCAGGTTGATGTAGTAGGTGAGATCACTGACAATACGCTAAACCTCTGGCGTCAAGGTATCCTTCTGGATGGCCAACGGACGGCGAAAGCACGAATCGAAGTGATTCGCCGGCGTGATGGAAACTCAAGACTACAGGTCACGCTGCGTGAAGGGCGAAAACGACAGATCCGCCGGGTGGCCTCTTCACTGGGCTATCCGGTGACAAAATTGATCCGCCTTCGAATCGGACCCATCACGCTTGGTCCGCTGAAAAGCGGGGAGTGGCGGCACCTATCAGATGGTGAATTATCTGACCTTTGGAAAGAGGTCTATGGCTGAAGATAAGCTATTTAAGAGAAGTATTATCAACCATGATTAACTACCCAACCACCATCGCCATCGACGGCCCGGCCGCGTCCGGGAAGACAACCGTCGGTCTTATGTTAGCCAGACACATCGACTATTTGTTCCTCGACACCGGCTGTATGTATCGAGCGGTCACTCTTGCTGCTCTCGATCAAGGATTCTCAGTTGAAGATGAGATCAGCATCACCAATCTAACTCAAGGGTTGGATATGGACATTCTTCCGGTTAGAACCGATTCAGACGGGCGGCACTACACAGTGCTGCTAGATGGTATCGATGTAACCTGGGATCTGAGGAAGGTCGAGGTCGATATGAATGTATCGCAAGTTTCGACCTATGCCGGGGTTAGGGTGGACCTTGTGCGACGGCAGAGAGCGATCGGGGAACGCGGCCAGGTTGTGATGGTCGGCCGCGACATCGGTACAGTCGTAATGCCATTGGCGCCCCTGAAACTCTACGTCACCGCCAGCCCTGAAGAAAGAGCACGACGAAGGTGGAAGGAGCTAGAGGGAAGGTTTCGAGATGCGACTATCGAGCAGATCTTAGCCGAAATTGAGCGTCGCGATCAAATAGATGGCAGCAGAGAGCATTCGCCGATGAAACCTGCCGCCGATGCCATCATAGTCGATACCACAAACCGGACTCCCGAGCAGGTTGTCCAGGATATTCTCCAGCTGGAACCTTTCCAGCAGGTGGCTTAGCTTGACCTACTTCACAGAAATCGACTGGGACATTCAACAGGGTGGTCTTGTCGAGACGGTAGATGCAGATGGCCTGGCCTTCCAACTGGGCATTCAACCTGGCGATGAATTACTGGCCATAAACCAGAACCAGCTTCAAGATGTCATCGACGTAAACTACTATGCCGCCGAAGAATCTTTGGAATTCTTCCTACGCCGTGGACAAGAATATCAAGTAATCGAGTCAGAACGTGAATACGGCCAAAGCCTCGGCATCACCTTCCAGCATCCCACCTTCGATACAGATATCCGGCGCTGCAACAATCTCTGTGAATTCTGTTTTGTACTGCAGATGGCCCCGAGGTTCCGGCGAACTCTCTACATCAAGGATGATGATTATCGTTATTCCTTTTTATTCGGCCATTTTGTAACCCTAACAAATCTCACTGACCACGACTGGTGGCGAATTGAGACGATGGGCCTTTCTCCGCTCTATGTATCCGTTCACGTTACTGATCTCGAGATGCGCCGCAGGTTTCTCCGGAATGAGAAAGCGCCAGATATCATGGCTCAGCTTACCCGCCTCAGTGATAAAGGCGTTGATTTTCATACGCAGATCGTAGTTGTTCCAGAATTTAACGATGGTCAGTGGCTGCAAGAATCTGTTCGAGAGCTTTCTAATTTGTGGCCTTCGGTGAAATCGATCAGCGTTGTTCCCGTTGGACTGACTCGGTTCCATAAATACGGCATGCGTACCCATACAATTGACGAATCCAGGTCAATGCTCAGGGAAATTGACCAGATGCAGCAAGATTACCATGCTCGCTTTGGCGTTAATTTCGTCTACCCTACTGACGAATGGTTTCTTGTTGCGGGCGAGGATATTCCAGCACTTGATTACTATGATAGTCAGGATCTTCAAGAAAATGGCTTAGGGGTGGTTCGGGATTTCCTGGAGGAATGGGACTCACTTCGCGCTGAGATCGCATTCTACGTCGAGAACTATTCGACGATCTCCGGTGGGCAAACCGATATCTTGTTCGATGATGTCACTCTAGTAACCGGAACATTGTTTAAGGATACTCTTTCGTCGGTAGCGGGGGATTTCGGTGAGCTTCTTGGTGTGAAGGTGTCTGTTCAGGGAGTCACCAATCAAGCCCTTGGAAGGACGATAACCGTTGCCGGGTTATTAAATGTCAGGGACATTATCGAGCATCTTGAAGGAACGGAGCATGGTTCCCTGGTTATTCTGCCTATAATAGCATTCGACCACCCAGATCGAATTTCTCTAGACGATCAAACTCCCCAGCAAGTAGCTGACCAACTGCAGGTGACTGTAGCCTTGGCAGAGTCGATGGGTGATGTTTGGGATGCCATGCTGGGAAAATCTTCGCTGGTGTTTAAACCGTCTAGCGAGTAAGTCCCAACTTCCAAGAGATGGCGGTCTCGATTGGCTTCGACAGCTTTAACTGCTGGATATGAGGGTTCCAATACCGGGATCTTCCACTGTGAGACAGCGTTCAACTGCCCCTTCGACCAATCCCGAGAAAATACGAATTTGAAGTGATGGTTGGGTCGTCGCCAGTTCCATCATGCCTTCAACTTTGCTTGCCATCCCCCCAGTCACATCAGTCCCTCGCGATCCACTGAGGGCCTGCTTGATTTCCTTGATATCGCTGCTTCGGACAACATCTATTACGGTCCCTTCGCCATCCAAAACGCCTCCCGTCTCCCCGGCCAACAAGATGGAACTCGGCTCTAGCTTTTTAGCCAAATAAGTGAGGATCTCTTCTGTAGAAATGATGGTTCCACCACGTACGGTGTCAATGGCTACATCGCCGTAAACGATTGGCACGAGTCCTTCCCGCAGAGTCACCTCGATCTGCTGGACACTCAGGGTCACAATGGACCCATCTTCACATATTGCCGATGCCGAAGGTTGGAAAGTTACCGCGGGGACGCCGGCATCGACCAGTGCTTGCCTAACCTGTCCATGTAGACGAGCCGCTGCGGAACTGACCTCTGCGAAACCAATCCAGTCGCTTCTAGTATGCACTCCTTGCCTGGTTCCATGCTTTGACGCTGCGACATGCCCGAAGGAGCCACTTCCGTGACTAATCAGGAGAGAGAGTTCGCTTTTCGTCTCTATGGCGTTCTTGATCTCGATTGCCAGCCTGGCCAAAACATCGGGCCGGACTGTTTCCTCTCTGGTTTTGTCGGTTATCAGCGAACCGCCTAATTTGAGGAAAACAAGATTAGACATCATTATCACCAATTTCTGCGCTGCCCGCTTGTTGCGCCAACAGATAGGTGACGGCATCAGCTGGTGAATCAACTATCTGGATCAGACGAGTGTAATGATCCGGAACATATTCTTGGCGGACGAACGAGTGCAGAACATCCTTCCACAATTGACCCAACAGTACCAAGGGTCTCTTCTCGATTTCCCCCACCTGAATAAGACTCCAGGCTAATGAGAACTCAGATAGCGTCCCGATTCCTCCTTCAAGCACGATCATGCCTGAATTATCGTCTACCAGGTGGAACAGTCGATCTTGGAGGGTATCATACCGGACTTCCGTCTCTACCCAGCGATTAACGGATGCGTTTCGGCTGGCTTCTACATTTGAACTGGTCACGCCGATCGGCTTTCCACCAGCCTCGGCTGCTCCCTGGCTTACCGCGGCCATTGTTCCTTCATAACCGCCAGTCGCTACTGTGAATCCCGCTTCGGTCAACTGGAATCCTAGTTCCCGGGCCATCTGGTAAAGCGAGCTTCCAGGCGCTGGAGAGTGGCTGCCGAAAACAGAGATAACTGGCGACATTTCCCGTGTAATCATCGGATAAATTCCTTGCTGATCCGGGCCACTTCATCACGCTGTTCGATCATGGGAATATGCCCACAATTCTCAAGGAATTGGATTTGAACATCATCGATGATCTCTTCCAGGAGAACCGCCTGAGAAGGCGATAAGACTGGATCATCATTTCCCCACATGACTAGGGTTGGTAGGTCCAAATATGCGAGACGGGGGGTAATATCCTGAGCCGCAGCTGCATTCACTGCCGCCGCCGTAGCCCGGGCTCTGGAATAATCCGCCCGTCGGCGATCCCAGACACTGTCTGCCATCTGCTCGGGTTTGAAAAACTGGGTCCGTATCTGGCGCTCCAACAACACTCTACTCAGGGCAATGCCCGTTTCGGCGACCGCTCGTGATTCGCCTATTTTACGAGCAAAAGGCGGGATCTTGTGACCGACGAACAAGGCCGGCGAAAGAAGAATCAGTTTAGAGATGTCCTCTGGGTACGCCAGCGTGTAGGCTGAAGCAAGGATCCCACCAAATGAATGTCCGAGCAGGATTAACGGTTTGAGAGCTAGCTTGTCAATCAGCGATGCCAGCCACTCGATCAAGTGATCGATCGTATATGGTTCAGTATTTTCGCTGAATCCAAAGCCCGGAATATCGGGGGCGATCAAGTAGTAATCATCCGCCAGGCTGTGCATGTATTCTCGAAAGCTATCACCAGAGGTTGACATCCCGTGAAGTAGTACCAGGGATTGCCCATCCGGTGGTCCAGCATGGTAGTAGTTGGTATCGATGCCTAGTGCATCTACGTGTCCTCGGGGAAGTTCATTCATTGTCACTTGCTTGGCAGAATTTGAAACGAAAAATGAATATTAAGCATCCAATAGTCCTGGGATATTATCGACTGATTGGGCAAAGCGGACGGAGTTGCGAATGGCTTCGGCGACGGTCTCGGCAGCCACATTGGCGACCAGATCAAAAGGAGCTTCGACAGAACAGGTGGCCAGGGCAAAAGATGTATCGCCATCATAACTGGTATGTACTGGTCGAACAGCCACTGCCATGCCGTCGTGAACTCTCTGAGCCAGGCGATTAGCCTCGACCTTATCCAGAGTGGCATTTGTAGCTACGACCACCAGGGTTGTGTTATCTCCACGACTTCTGGGTGGGAATGGTGGGAATCGGCGAAAACGGTCTTTATCAACGAGCCAAAGACCATCGATAGACCGGGCCCCTGCAAGAACTGAGCCATCGACGTCGAGGATATCACCTACGCAATTGGTAACGGCGGCGGCGATTACGCACAGCTCCTCCACGTTATTCTTGGCCAGACCAAACCCTCCCTTCATCATTGACTCAAAACCACTCCATTTCCCGACGGTTGTGCCCCTGCCCGCTCCGATATTGCCTTGGTCAGGATCATTTTCGCTTGCCGCAATGCAAGTTTGATACCCGAGGGAAGCAGTAGGAGGTTTCTCTCCACCACTCATCAACATGTCATTGACAACTGCGGCTGAAACAATTGGCACCGGCCTCATGATGGTTGGGTGGCCAATATTTCTCTCGGCCAAATACTTCACCACTCCATCGGCGGCTCCAAGTCCAAAGGCGGCGCCTCCGGTAAGCAGTACGGCATTGATTGTAGTTATCGGTTTGAGCGGAGAGAGTATCTCAGTCTCCCTACTCCCAGGAGCCGGTCCTCGAACATCAATGCCGCCGATGGTACCTTCGGGGCAAAGGAACACTGTGCAACCAGTTTTGGCTTCCTCATCGGTTGCATGACCGATCGATATACCAGCTAGATTGCTCATGTCAGATGATGTCGATACAAGATAGCATTAGCACTTAGACAAACCTATGATTTTCTAAATCAAGAAACTCGCAAATTGATCAATCCGCAAGTCTTTACTACAAAAAAACCACCCAATGTGGGTGGTTGAATAACCTGTACGCCCGGAGAGATTCGAACTCCCAACCACCTGGTTCGAAGCCAGGTACTCTATCCATTGAGCTACGGGCGCATTCTCCGGTAAAGCGCAGAAAGTATCTGGCATGACCTGATGGGGCGAGTGATGGGATTCGAACCCACGATCTTCTGGGCCACAACCAGACGTGTTAACCTCTACACCACACCCGCCATAGCTGAGGGGATGCTATCATAAGAGCCACCTCTGGGCAAGTGGCTGGAGCTATTCACTTAACGGGACAAACCACATTGAGGCAACATCTTCACGGAGTGCACAAGTGGCACCAATTTCATCAAGAACTGCGTTGTTTATCTTGTATATCCGTTTGAGTCTGGGAAGCGCTCGCCAACCTGAAACGCTGTCAGTTTCCGTATGGAACAAGATAGGCTAAAATGAGTTCATGCAATACGGTGGAGATGTTCTTAATGGTCGATATCGCTTGATCCAGCGAGCTGGGGCTGGGGGGATGTCCACCGTCTACAAGGGCCAGGATTTGCTCCTGGGCCGGCTGGTCGCCGTGAAGATTCTGCACGAGAGCTTGACCGGTGACGAGGAATTTCTCAAACATTTCCAGCAAGAAGCACACAAAGCCGCGAACTTGTCCCATCCAAATATCGTCACGGTACACGATATCGGGCAAGACGAGCGCAGATATTACATCATCATGGAGTTCATCGAGGGATGGACTTTGAAGGATATCGTCCTCAAACAGGCAAAGACAACGAAGCACTTTCTCTCTCTGGACCGTACCCTAAACCTGGCGACCCAAATATGCTCTGGTGTAGGCTATGCTCACAGAGCTGGCTTAGTGCATTGTGATGTAAAGTCGCAGAATGTGCTGGTTGCCAGGGATGAGACCGTGAAGGTGACCGACTTTGGCATTGCCCGTGCCTTGAGCGAAACCAGCGTGCACCGGGGCGATCTGGTCTGGGGAACGCCCCAATATTTCTCGCCTGAGCAGGCTGCTGGGGAAAACGCAACACCAGCCTCAGACGTGTATAGCATTGGAGTCATCCTCTTTGAGCTGTTAACCGGCCGCTTACCCTTTGAAGCCGATTCGCACACAGCTTTGGCAGTTAAGCACATCAGGGAAGCGCCTCCCCATGTTTCTGAACTAAATCCAAAAGTGCCGGAACAGCTCGATCAGATAGTGGACAAGGTGCTGTCTAAGGAGCCCGCAGGTCGCTATCGGACGGCAGAGCAGCTCGGCCGAGTATTAGAAAGCTACAGGCTTAGCAGCGTTGTAGATACCGGCCCGATCATGGCAGCCGACCCCGACGATCTCCAGCCAAAGGAGATAGCTTCGCTATTAGTGGTGACCAGCGAGCTGGATACCATGCCTCCCCAATCGCCTTTCAAGATGAATGACCAAGTAAACCTAGAGATCGATCAGGCTCCTCCATATACCGCCGAGATCCAACAACAAGTGACCGCTGATCTGTATCTACCTGTACCTGAAGATGAGCCCATATTCGACCGTACGGCAATAATCCTTGCCATCATTGCACTCATGAGCCTGCTCGGTTTAATTCCACTCTGGTACATGGTATTCCAGCAATACACAGGTTGATAGCCTGTGCGGAATGATTTACGCTGCCGGTTAGGACCGTCACCCCTTTAGCCACTCCCCCTGCTTTCTGTTATACTGTAACTGACTAATAGGTGTAATTTACTGAGTAGCGCAATATGTTAGACGCTAAGAAATATAGTTCTCAACGCTCGGCGTTTTTGGAGACGGTGGGGTGAATTCAACTAGAATCACAAGATGGTTCGTCTACCTTTTAATCACAGTGGCCATTATTGCCATATTGTGGAGCTATACGTCTAGTGGTCCCGAGGTGGAAGACCTTGCCATCAGCGAATTGGCTCAGCAGGTAAAAGACGGGGACGTCTCTCAAATCGAAGTGGCGGCTGATGGTCGAGAGGTTACGGTTACCTACAAGAACGAAAACAACCCAGATGCCCGTACACAAATAAGCGATGTTACTTCTTTAGAGGAGCTTCTCGCAACCTATGGCGTTTCTGAGAGCCACCTTAATAACAGCAACACCACCGTTCAATATGAGCGACCCAGCCAGTGGGGAGGCTTGCTTAACATTCTGGGTATCTTCTTACCAGCCATCCTGATCGTCGGATTCATCTATATCATTCTTCGACAGGCACAAGGCACAAACAACCAGGCTATGTCTTTTGGTAAGAGCAAGGCGAGGATGTTTACCGGGGATCTTCCAACGGTCAGCTTTGATGACATCGCCGGCTGTGATGAAGCCAAGGAAGAGCTTCAGGAAATCGTAGAATTCTTAAAAGAGCCTGACAAGTTTGTAGGATTCGGGGCACGAATACCAAAAGGTGTATTGCTCGTCGGAAGTCCAGGCACTGGGAAGACCCTAATGGCCAAAGCCGTTTCAGGTGAAGCCGGTGTGCCCTTCTTCTCCATTGCAGGTTCGGAATTTGTGGAGATGTTCGTTGGCGTAGGAGCAAGCCGGGTAAGAGACCTTTTTGACCAGGCGAAGAAACATAGTCCGTGCATCATATTTATTGATGAGATTGATGCTGTCGGGCGGCAGCGAGGAGCTGGACTTGGCGGATCGCACGACGAACGAGAACAAACGCTAAACCAGATACTTGTGGAAATGGATGGGTTCAGCACCGACATCCATATCATCATTTTAGCCGCCACCAATCGTCCGGATATCCTCGATCCCGCACTCATGCGACCTGGCAGATTTGACCGCCGGGTTGTACTCGATAGACCTGATATCCGGGGACGTGAAGCGATTTTTCGGGTGCATGTTCGAGGCAAACCGTTGGCTTCGGACGTAGATCTTACTATCCTGGCAAAAGCGACGCCCGGATTTGTCGGTGCGGATATCGAGAACACAGTGAATGAAGCAGCCCTGTTGGCAGCGAGGCGAAACGTCAAAGTCATTAGCATGACCGAGTTTCAGGAGGCCATAGAGCGCGTTCAGCTCGGACCTGAACGGCGTAGTCGCATTATGTCTGACGAGGAGAAGGAGCTGACTGCTTTCCACGAAGCGGGTCACGCCCTGGTCAGCCACTTCCTTCCCCATGCCCAGGCTATCCGAAAGATAACCATCATTCCCAGGGGTATGGCGGGAGGTGTTACCTGGTTCCTTGAAGATGATGCCTTCTTTTATAGTCGCGAGAAATTTAGAGCAATGATCGCTACCGCTCTTGGCGGAAGAGTGGCAGAGGAGATTGTGTTTGGTGAGATTACTACCGGTGCAAGCAATGATCTTCAACAAGTGACCAAGATGGCCCGAGCGATGGTTACCCAGTACGGCATGAGCGATGAAATGGGTGCGCGCGTTTATGGCGATAAACAGGAGCTGGTTTTCCTTGGACGCGAAATAAGTGAGCAGAGGGACTACTCGGACGCCATTGCCGAAAAAATCGACGGCGAGGTACGGCTAATCATTGATTCTCAGCATGAACGTGCTGCCGCGATATTGACCGAGCACCGTGATAAGCTGGATCTTATTGCTAACACACTTCTCGAAGTCGAAACTCTCGAGGCTGATGAGTTTGTCGCTCTGATAGAAGGAACGGCCCCCCCAACCTCTCCACCGAGTGTCGACAAACCCCCGGACTCTTCCACACAAGAGGTGAGCGAGCAGGTTGAATGGAAACCACCGTCGTCACTGGAACTGCCTCCTGCTCCATCACCTGCCTGAGCTCTATAACAAGTGTGTTGGATTAGCTGCAGCTTGTGTGGCATTGAATGGACGAAGACACCCGGAATTATCCACATGAGCCAGCCCGAATTGAACGATGTTTGA
>DASRZI010000471.1:0-34396 GCA_035686605.1 Candidatus Zixiibacteriota bacterium | reverse complement strand
AATGGTTCCAAGGGCGTTGAGCGTTGCCGAGCGCTTGTCGCTGGATGGCATCAATGTCGAAGTCATTGACCCCCGCACCTTGCGCCCCTTGGATACGGAAATTATTCAGAAGTCGGTGATGAAAACCGGCCGTCTCCTTGTGATGCATGAGGCTTGCATGACCGGTGGCTGGGGAGGTGAAGTAGTCGCTTCAGTCGTTTCTAGTCCCGCTTTTGACTATATGGATGCGCCTGCGCGACGCTTGGCAGGGGCGGATGTTCCGATTCCCTACAACCGGGAGCTTGAGAAAGCGGCCGTTCCCCAAGAAGCTGATATCGAACGCGAGATCCGGGCAATTGTCGGCAACCGCTACTAATCTTTTCTTGGGATTCAACTTTGACTTTTGGAAGGTAATATCCAGTAGCAGGTAGCATATAGTATGGAATACATTTAATGCCAACACCGTTCATCATGCCTAAATTCGACATGGACCAGACCTCGGCCACTGTCGTTGAATGGCTGAAAAACGAGGGGGACTTCGTCAAAATTGACGATGCGGTCCTGGTCGTCGAAACCGAGAAAGTGGCCACGGAGGTAACGGCTCCGGCGAGCGGTATCCTGGCCGGAATTCGAGTCGTACAGGGTGACGAGGTGCCTGTGACCGAGGTAATCGCCTACATCCTGGCTGAAGACGAGACTGTGGCCGATATCCCGAAGGTTGAAACGGCGACCATCGAAAGGTCTGCCCCAGCAGGCGAGCTTCCCCACCTTGCCACCACACCTATAGCTGCCCGCATGGCCCGAGAATTGGGAATTGATCTAGGAGAAATCAAAACAACCGGCGATAGAATCACAAAGGCCGACATCATTCGGCATGCTGCGGCTGTCCAGCCATCGGAGGCAGGTGGCCGGATCGCCGCCACGCCAGCCGCCCGGCGTCTGGCCCGGGAATTAGGCCTGGAACTGGATCAAATAACCGGTAGAGGACCGAGAGGGCGCGTCCAGGAAGCGGATGTTAGCAGCTTTGGACAGGTGACTGGGACGAGGTTGCTGGTCGACGATCGCGAGTATACGATTAAGTCGCTGACCTCCATGCGACGCACCATTGCAGAACGCATGCAGACCAGTTTCCAAACCGCGCCGCATATTACGCTGAGCATCGACGTAGACGTCCAGCAATTTGAGAGGGAACGAGCACGGATAAACGCGATCCGGAACCAGAGGGATGATAAAGCCATCTCGATGACGGCCGCCCTCGTCTTCGTAACCGCCAGAGTCCTGTCCGATCATCCCTTTGTCAATGCCTCTTATCTGAATGATCAGATCTACCTATGGAAAGATGTAAACATCGGTGTCGCCACCGCTGTTGAGGAAGGGCTGGTCGTACCGGTTATCCACCAGGCTGGGGAGCTGTCCATCGATGAGATAAATCGGATGCTGCGGGATCTCGTCGATCGAGCTAGGTCTGGAAAGTTGTCGCTTTCCGATGTCCGGGGCGGTTCCTTCACCATCTCAAATCTTGGCATGTTCGGGATCCACCGCTTCCAGGCCATCATCAACCCCCCGGAAAGCGCCATATTGGCCATTGGGTCAATTGTTCGGAAACCAGTAGTCGTCAATGACGAGGATGATATCGAAGTCCGGCCGATGATGAATCTGTCTTTGTCGGCCGATCACCGCGTGCTCGATGGCGTATCAGCGGCTCGTTTCCTAAGCGATTTGGCCCAAAACATCCTCAACCCGGTCCCTCATTTAGAGTAGCCAAACTTCCGGCTTCATAAATACGGTCATTGTGCTGCACTATCCATGTGCCTTAGTCCGTCAAGGTTGGAACCAAAACGCCACTATACGGTATACTTTTTCTGGAGGCAACACACGATGACAACGCACCACACTTTCAAACTGGCGGCGATCCAGGCCGCGCCCATCTATTTTGATCCCATAGCCTCGGCCGAAAAGGCATGCCGGCTGATAAAGGAAGCGGGCGCGATGGGAGCGACGATTGCCGCTTTCAGCGAGACATGGCTGCCTGGATATCCTTTCCATGTATGGCGAGCAGATCCAAAGCTGCCATCAAGCAAATCAGGTCCTGATTACCTGGCGGGCGCCGTCGAGATCCCGAGCGCGATAACCGATCAATTGTGCGAGGCAGCAGAAGAAGCGAACATCGACGTCGCCATCGGGGTGGCCGAACGCGATTCAAACTCCTTGGGAACGGTCTATTGCACACTGCTCTTCATTTCCAATGAAGGAACCATTCTTGGCCGGCATCGAAAACTGAAACCAACCCATGAAGAAAGAACGGCTTGGGGAGAAGGTGATGGCAGCACTCTAAATGTCTACCAAAGACCATATGGAAGGATCAGCGGGCTCAACTGCTGGGAGCACAATATGGTTTTACCAGGATATGTGTTGATGTCTCAAGGGACTCAGATCCATATCGCGACCTGGCCTGGGAGTTCCACTTCAAGGCACTCGTTGCTGTCTCGAGCCTTCGCTTCGCAGGCTGCCGCCTACGTTATCGATGTCGGAGCCCTGTTAACGCCTGAACTCGTGCCCGACGCCTATAAAAACGCAGCCTACAATATGCCTGGTCAGAGCGCTATCATCGATCCTTTCGGTGAAATTATCGCCGGTCCGGCCGAAGGGGAAACTATTCTCATCGCTGAAGGATCAACAGAACAGATATTAGCTGCCAAATCCGAGTGCGATGTCGGCGGGCACTATTCCAGGCCAGATGTGTTTCGGCTCCACGTTAACAGAAAGCCTTTCAGTCGTGTTGTAGATGACTTTGGGCAGTCCTAGGTTGATTCTTCAGCTGAAGTAAAGAAGCGTCAATACCAGGTAAAGTCCTAGGAAAAGAGTTGTTTTCCTTGGTACCGAAACCTTTCATCAGGCTAAATGTATATCTTCGAGGTTTTTAGGCCTGCGCTATTCCTTCAGATACACATTTTTCATTGCGAGCACCAACATGTTTTTGTCAGCGGGATATAGAAGTTAACGCCAATCTGACTCCTATAATCAGGATGGTTCGATAATTATCGGTTCGGAATATGAATGAAAGAGCAATTACTTCAACGGAGGGTCTTGATCCGGGTTTGATTCTGGACGATAGATACCGGCTGCTGAATGATCTGGGCCAAGGGGGAATGGGCATCGTCTATCTAGCGACCGATCTGCTGCTCGAAAGAAAAGTCGCCGTTAAAGTGCTCTCAAAGACCGATTCTACAGGTGACCAACGGCAGCGTCTGTTGACTGAAGCCAAAGCGGCGGCGAAACTCAACCATCCCAATGTTGTAGCCATCTATGACGCTGGAAACTATGGCGACATACCCTATATCGTCATGGAATTGGTTGAAGGTATAACGCTTCGGGAGATCGAACAGCCAACTTTAGAGGAAGTGGTATCACTGGCAGAAGATATGAGTGCCGCTCTGGCCCATGCTCATCAAAACGGGATCATTCATCGTGACCTCAAACCCGAAAATGTCATGATTACGGCCAGTTACCAGGCCAAGCTTATGGATTTTGGCCTGGCTCGGATATCAGGCAGCACCAAGCTAACGATCGATGGTGTGCTTTCCGGGACGGTCGACTATCTAGCACCAGAATTGATAACCGGTAAGCCCGCATCCGAACGATCTGATCTCTATGCCTTCGGGGTGATTCTATACGAGCTGACCACAGGTCGCCCTCCCTTCGAAGCGGACAACCTGGCTGTTCTCCTAAGCAATCACCTCCATGCCCCAGTGATTCCAGCAAGTGCTCATAATTCCACCATTCCCTATGGGCTTGATGCTCTTATCCTTCAACTGCTAGAGAAAGATCCCTCAAACCGCCCCCAATCGGCGGCCGAAGTGTCGGAAACCTTGTCGACAGTTTTAGAGCCTTCATTGGACGGCCTTCTGGCGATTACGGAATCTCCAGTCACATCATTACTGGATAGGATCGCCAGCGGCAGGCTTGTCGGTCGTGACGAAGAGCTAGCCCAATCGACAAACCTCTGGCTGCGGGCCAGATCTGGTCAAGCCGGCCTTCTCCTGATCAGCGGCGAACCTGGAATTGGAAAGACCCGGCTGGCGCAGGCTGTTATCGCCCAGGCACGAATCAACGGAGCATCGGTGTTGATCGGCGGGTGCTATGAGTTCGAAGCCACGACGCCTTACCTTCCTTTATCCGAAGCGCTAAGGGATTGGATCCGGTCCCAGGATGTGGAATCACTTCGCGCGAATCTAGGAGAGTCAGCCACCGAGCTAGCCCTCCTGGCGCCGGAGATCGAAGTTAAACTCGGTCAGCTCAAACCTAGTCCCTCGCTGGGCGCCCAAGAGCAGCGAATTCGTCTTTTTGAGAATGTCGCCCAATTCTTTGAGAGGATTGCTGGAGAGAAGGGCTTGCTGATTTTCGTCGATGATCTTCACTGGGCCGACAAGGGAACATTAGCCTTGCTGTCATACCTTATGCGGCGCTTGCGCCAGGCACCGATCCTCGTGATTGCTGGATATCGCGAGGTCGAGCTGGATAGGAGACATCCCCTGGCCGATGCCCTTGTCCAGTGGAATCGAGAGAGGGTCGCAGTGCGCATCCAATTAGCCCGATTCACTCTTGACGAAACGAACCGGATGATCGCCACCTTGTTCTGGGAAGATACTGTATCTGATGAATTCGCCAGGGTGATTCACCGAGAGACAGATGGCAATCCGTTCTTTATCGAGGAAGTGATAAAGGCCCTGGTTGAACAGGGACAGGTTTTCTGGGCCGGAGACCACTGGGAGAGAGAAGAGATCGATCAGCTGGCTATTCCCCAAAGTATCAAAGAGGCAATTGGACGCCGGCTCAATATCCTTTCGGAACAGTGCGTAGAGACGCTGCATACGGCATCCGTTATCGGTAAGGATTTTCCTTTCTCTTTACTCCAGGCGGTTTCTGGCGCCAATGAAGACCAGCTGCTTGACGCCCTCGAGGAAGCCCGCAGCGCTCAATTGATTCGCCAGTTGGGCGGTGAATCCTTCGTCTTTACCCACGACAAAATTCGCGAAGTATTGTATGGAGAGATATTGAGCGTTCGTCGCAGCCGGCTGCACCTGCGCATCGCCGAGTCTCAGGAGGGGTCCGAGACAGGCCTGCCTCCAGTCCAAGTTGAAGATTTGGCCTACCATTTCATAGCGGCTGGTGTGCTCGACAAAGGGCGGGACTACGCGCTTCAAGCAGCAGCAAAGGCCTGGACCCTTTACGCCGGTGATGAAGTGGTCGAATACCTCCGTCAAGCTCTAGAATGCGCCCGATCTCTGAATGACCTCGATGGGCAAGCAATGATTTTGGAGAGCTTAGGCGATATTTATTCATTTATCGGACCTTTCGACACGTCGATAGACAACTACCAGCAAGCCGCCGAGATATCGGCTGAGCGGCGAGTAAATATAGAGGTAAAGATCGGTCTTGTGCTGAATACGACCAATGATGAAAAAGGTATACCAATCCTTGAGCGTGCTCTGGATTCTCTCGACCCTGCCCAGGATCCAACGACAGTTGCCCAAGCCCTGACAGCTTTAGGTCGCTTCCATCATTACCGGTGCGAATATAGCGAAGCGATTAAACTATATGAGCAGGCTCGCGAGCTAGCTGAACCGATTGGTGATCCCCTGAGCCTTACCTTGATCTATGCCTACCTCGCAGGAGCCTACCAGCACCTGGCGCAAATGGATTTGAGTTCGGAATGGGCGAATGCAGCGATCAAGCTGGGCGTTGATAATAACTATCTGTCCGCTGTCGCAGCTGGTTATGAGTTTACCGCCGAAAACAATATCATAATGGGTTATTGGGATCGAGGGCTTGAAGCAGCCCGCAAAGATGGGGAGATCGGCGAGAAAATTGGATCGGCAGCTCGTCAGGCTTGGAGTTGGTGGGCCGCCGGTTACGCTCTTTCCGGCATGGGAAAGCTCAACGAGGCCTTAGCAGAACTCGGGCGAGCTACGGAGTTGGCCATAACGATTGGAGAAAACCGCTTGGAGGCCCTCTGCTACAGCGTTCTATCCCTATCTCATACTGATCTTGGCAGTGATGCCGCTTTGGGTTACGTCGCCCGCGCCATCGAGCTTAGCTCAAAGATGGTGGAGCTGTTTCAACTCGGCAATGCCTATCAGGTCAAGGGCTATGCCAATTTACATCTGGGACATCCCGAGGAGGCCTTGAAGGCCTTCGAATCCAGCCAGGAAATATTGGCTGGAACCGAATCTCGTGATGTTGCTATGTATCGTCTTCCTTATCATGCGGAAGCGCTGCTTCAGTTGGCCGCTTATGATGCAGCTGACAAATTGCTGTCCGCCAGCCTGGAATTGTCCCAGGAAGTGGGCGCTCCTCACTACGAAGCGGTGACCCACAGGGTTTTCGGATTGCTGCATCTGCAAAGAGGCGATTTGAGGCAAGCCATAGACGCGTTTGAACGAGCTTTGAAACTAGCGGAGAAGATCGGAAGCCAGGTAGAAATAGGCCGGATCTATTACTCCAAAGCGCTAGCAAATCAGGCTAACAATGAGCTTGAGAAAGCACGCTCTGACGCTGTAGAGGCTCAAACCATCTTCAACCATTGTAATGCAGCCAGAGAGTTGGCCAAAACCAATTCGCTGCTCGAGCAATTGTGATTGTGCTCAGGGCTAGACATGCCTGAGGTGAGTGGCGGCGGGTGTGTATTTGATTTTTAGCATTTATCCGAAACACCCAGACCAATTCAGCGTACTGTTATCGATGTTTTCGCTCTCGGATCTCCAGCTTGCTGCAGAACTACAGCGTGTTGCAGAACTGCAGCTTATTGTTTGACAGATCCTGCTCGACTTAGTAAGCTATTCCATCATCAAGATAAGCGAGGTTTAGATACGGAATGATTGAGTAAGTTACCTTCCATACCATCTGTTCGTTAACCCCCTTTAATCGAACAAAACTTGTCGCGGCATCTATAGGATGCGGGCGACGATGTGGAGGTGTTTATGCTTACTGTTCATCAGCTCGCGAAATCTTTCGCCCTAAAATCTTTATTCAAAGACGTTACATTTAATATCAACACCGGCGACCGCGTAGGCCTGGTTGGCCCTAACGGCAGTGGCAAGACCACCCTGCTTCGCATCATCAATGATGAACTGACGGCCGATTCCGGTCACACGGGTAGGGATCCATCGCTGCGAATCGGTTATCTCTCCCAGGGATTCGACTTGGATGGCGAGGCGACCATTGGCGAGGTTATCGGCAAGGCCACTGGAGACATAGCCTTCCTGGATTCAGAGCTTTCCATCTTGGCTTCAGACCTGGCCGAGCATCCTGACGACGTCGTCCTCCAGAAGAAATACGATCTACTATTGCACCGGATTAGCAGGCCCACCACCGGTACGGCCGCTCGCATCCTTGCCGGTCTGAGTTTGGACATCTTGCCCCGGGAAACACCAGTCGCCTATCTGAGCGGTGGTCAGCAGACCCGTCTCAACCTGGCATTGGTTCTGTTAGATGATCCACAGCTCTTGCTTCTTGACGAGCCCACGAACCACCTTGACATTGAGATGTTGGAATGGTTGGAGAAGTGGCTCTCTGAATTCCCAGGTGGTGCTCTCATCGTGTCTCATGACAGGACGTTTCTTGATCATACTGTAACCCGGATCCTGGCTATCGATGCGCTGCACCAGCAAGTTCGAGAATTTCCTGGCAATTACAGCCACTATGTGGAGCAGATCAATCGGGAACGAGACAAACAGTGGGAAGCCTACCGGGATCAGCAGTTGGAAGTAAGGCGAATCAAACAGGACATTCAGAAAGTGAAAGCCCAGGCCGCCTACACGGAAAGGCAGGCCAGTTCCATCAGGATCGGTGGCGAAATGATGAAACTCAAAGGATACAAGGATTACCAGCAAAGTATCGCCAAGAAGGTAGCCAGAAAAGCGAATTCGCGGGAACGAAAGCTGGATCGTTTTCTTGAATCCGATGAAAGGGTTGATAAACCGCGGCAGTCACGAGAGATTCGACTTGACTTCTCTGAAACTGAGCACCTGGGCCGGTCAGTATTGGCCAGTTCAGATCTAGGCGTCGGTTTCGATGAGACGGCTCCATTGTTGGAGGGTTTAAACCTCGAAGCGAAGCCAGGAGCGCGTATCGTCTTGACAGGACCCAATGGCACCGGAAAGACCACCCTGCTCCGCACATTCATCGGTCAGTTGCCGCCACTCTCGGGAACCATACGAATCGGGCCAAGTGTGAAGTTGGGCTTTATGTCTCAGGACCAAGCGGACCTAGACTTGGATTCAACCCCTCTGCAGACGCTTCAGCATGCGTTTCCCAATGAGACTGACTCCCGCACTTTCCTTGGTTACTTCTTGTTCAGCGGGGATGAACCTTTAAGAGCCAATCGTTCTTTGAGCTTTGGCCAACGAGCTCGGTTGTCCCTGGCCCTACTGGTGGCTTCTGGCTGCAATGTCCTCCTCCTGGACGAGCCAATCAACCATCTCGATATACCGGCAAGGGAGAAATTCGAGGCGACGCTGAGTGGCTTCTCGGGAACCATTATCGCGGTGATTCATGATCGCTTCTTCATCGATCGATTTGCCACCGAGATCTGGAGAGTAACCGGACTTGGTATCCGGCACACCATATGCTAGTAATGTGAAATCTGGTTAGAGGTTGAAGAGACGTATCCGAATTCCTGCGGCGAGAGGATAGGCGCGAATACTTAAAAAGGTTACAGAGCTAGCCTCAATTTCTTTCTGAATTCTAAAATATGGGTCTTAAATTACTGGCTCTTGTTCGGTTATTTCGCCCGTGAGCCGGTCTTCGATCTCGACCAAATGCTCCCACTGGTGTTCAAGCATCCGGCGCATGACCTTTCGGGCTGTTCGGGTGTATTTCCAGTGGACAAATGGTTTAGATCGCTCTTCCCGGTTTAGGGAGCGGAGTCGCTCTATCTCGACAGAACGTACATAGGCCATCCACTCCAGCAGAGTGCCCTCGCGCTTCGTTACGATCGATCCCGAACCTGGTAATCCTTCGGGTCTTCCGAAGGCGTACATATACGCATACTCGGACTCGAGGATATGCTCCAGAATAGTTCTGATTGACCTACCTTTTTCCGGCTTCTCAGCAAACTCATCTTCACTTAAAACACCGACCAACTCAAACATATCCTGGCGCATCCACTCGAGCCGGTCGATGAGGGACTCTATCCCTTCATTATCAATCTGATTCAGATCTAGTTCGAAGACGATGGACGGATCGCCATTTCCCAGCCAAACGCCCTCGGTTACGTGAACTTCAATAACGGTCTGAATTTCTGAATCCAGATCGACAGCGTCTCCATGGCGATCGAGAAATCGAAGGAAGCGCTGGATCGCGGCGGGCGTCCTTTCAAGCGCTATCTCCGTAGTGGGTCCGTTGGAGATGCATCCTAGGAGCTCAAGCACATGGACCATCGTTTTTTTTCGTCGAGGCCCTGATTCAAGAAAGAGTTTATACACGGTCATTGGCAGCTCCCCTCGATATCCCCGGATAGTTCATTTTCTGCGCCTAATAGGGAAGAAATCGCTTTTTCGATGTCTGGGTAGCAAGTCAGAAATGAACTAAAACCGGATATGTCCAAGACCTTTTTCACACCTTTGCTCGGCGCTGCTATCACGACACTCGTGTCGGAAAGTTTTCCGGCTCGGTATGCTTCGAGGAGGACACGTAAACCTCTGCTGCTCATGAATGGGACACCCTCGAGATCGATGATCAATCCCGCATTGCCTTGCTCAAGTGTGGACATCAAGCACTCATTAACCTCCGCTGATGTCGAAGCATCGAAGTCGCCCTCGATTGACACGATGGCGATGTTTTCTGTGACTCTAGTAGTGAGTTTCATTTTCCTCCCTCCCCCTGGATCCATGCATCCTTCAGCCATTTGATCATTGTTAGCGTGTTGCATCCAGCCGTGGAATCATAGCTGACGACATCCATTGACTGGTAGATGAAAAACAGCCCATATCCATCTAGCTCTCCCTCTTCAAAGGCTGCCTTCGTATCGGGTGGGAGTGGTTCGCTGGGTTCAAAAGGACGTCCAAAATCTGATAGCCTCACGGCGACCTGCCGGGCTCCGTACTGGAGCGAAAGAATGATTGATCCGGGTTCTACCCCGCTGTAGCCATGTTGGATGATGTTGGTACATGCTTCATCGACAGCTAGCTTGATATCGAAACAAATCTCTTCCTCAATCTGGGCTTGTTTACATGCATCGTCAATGAAAGAGCGGAAAACTGGCAATGATTCGACCTGGGCCGCCAGTGAAATCTGTAATTTATCACCCATTCATCACCTCTTCACGATTAATAGACCGCGTCTGGGAAGGTATTAACGTTGGCCCGGTGCCCTACTTGCCTAACCATTCTCAATCCATCCCAATTGGCCCCAAGCACTTCCAATATGCCATCGTGAATAGCCCAGGCTCGACCGCGTACTGTTTGCCATTGATCCGCCGTGCGGAATGGAGAACTCTCGTCTAAAGCAGCGTGCAGCAAGCCGCCCGGCTGAAATTCCCGGTGTATTTGGTCCATCAGCTGGTGGCCCTGAATATAAGCATACCCTCGCCGTTCAAATAACCAGGCCGATGAATAGGTTAGCGGTTCCAGGGAAAGAGAGCGGTGACCTAACACGTTTAAAAATGTATCAAGCTGGTGAAGCACCTCTGCCGAACCTCGCAACCCCCTACGGATCTGCCCCGGAGCCAATCCCGCAAGGGCGGCTTTCTCTTCGGCGACCAGATTTCGGCGCATGGTTCCAAACAACGTCGCTCTTCCCTCACCGTCGATATCTGTGGCGAACCGTTGGCCATTTGGATCACTCAAGATGAGCAGATTCAGATCCATCCTGTTGAATTTATTGTCAGATAGTTCAATGGCAAAGAAAGGATCTTCCGGATCAAATGGAGAGCGTGCTTCAAGGTAGACGTCTATCCCACCAGTCTCAGCCTTGAGAGTTACGTACCTCTCGTTGTCCGGACCTTTCCAGGTAATCGGATCGATACCAAACTTTGAAAGCAGCTCCCGGGGAATCAAGGATCTGTAAATTCGCTGCTTCGCATTATCAGGAAGCTCGTTGATTAACCTGATGGTAATGGGCAGCTCGGGCGAAATCGACAATCGTTTCAGGGTTGAGGCAGCCGGGTCTGGTTCTCCCTGAGTTATATTTTTGCTCGGTCGTAGGTACTTCAGCATGTCATTTTACAGTTTACTAACTAGTGAAATCCATCACCCTTGCCTGGCACTGGATCGTCGTATGTTAGGCGCAAGTCGAATGGAAATTGGATTGGATCGAAAAGGCGATAGCTTTCTCGAATCTGAAAATATCGCCGTATGAGTCCTATTATATGCGTCGATTTAAGGTGTTTTCAAGTTCCAAAATATCATGATCGCCGCTGTTTGAGCTTGGACGCTTCATTTAGATGTACGAAATTATGCCTGGTTGGAGGCATCAGCATCATGCCAGCGATAGTGCGTTTACTCCAGTATTCAATCAAGCCGAGGGCTGTCTGCGCAACGGCACCTTCATCCACAACTTTCTGAAGACGATCCGGCTGCACCTTCTGCCGAATTTCTCCTGGCTTGAGAGCCTTGACGATCTCTTGGGTCCTTCGACCAACCGCGCATCGATAATCCCGAAGCGCTTGAATATCAATCGAATTGCTGATCACCGTGATATCTTCGTCATCCATCACGTTTCCGGTGTGAAGGACTGCAATTCCCAAACTGTCTCGCCACTGGTCCTCGAGAAACAGCTGCGGCCGGTCGGCTACCAGCATGTTCATTGTCACATCCTCAATGCGGGCGATGTGCCAGATACACCAGGCGATGGAATGTTCCTCATTCCCCGGTCTTCGCCGGACTGCATCCTCTTCTACGTCATCCAAGACATCGTCTTCAAAAGACCAGGCTGTCCCCTGGCCCATCTTTGCTGAATGAAGCACGGCGTGTTGGCTCAGAAACAACGAGATCGCTTCGGAATGTCTGTCCTCATTTTCTAGCAATGCCCGAAGCATTTTCTGCTGCTTGTTCCAATCTTTTCGATGCTCCTCCATCTCTGCCTTCCTGTTCTATATCGCGAGAGGCCTTAGTCAGTCCCATGGTGGTCAAACTCCTCGGAAAACTGAATTCTGGTCGTAACGCACCATCCGACCGGTTTCTTCAACTCAATGTTCAGGACCGCTGGCTTACCTCGAGAATACCTCAAGAATCGTGAACCATCTTGTCTACCTGGCATTCTCGGAATTCGTCGCCCGGTTTGGCCAGGTCCAGACAGACTGTAAACGCGTCGTCAGAAAGAAAATCATAGCGTAATCTTGCCTTCAGCCCGCCGGCCCCTTCGGTCTTTTCACTCGTGAACACAAGGCGCTTGTCCGGCTCACCGACTTCTTCCATGAGGCAGATATTCACGTAGTCTTCTGAGTAAAACTCCCGCAAGACGATGGAATCTCTATCAGGATCATAGCTGAACATCCCCCAATCCTCGTGGAGTTCAACAAATTCGCCATCGCTATCGTGGGCGACTGACTGGGTCCTATTACGAATGAAATGTCCCTGCAAGACATACTCAAAGGAATTCTCCACCCGCGAAACGTTTCCATATCCCCTTCCCTCTCCGGTCCAGCTGCCTATCAGCATTCCTAGAGCGTCCAGCTTATTTTCAGGCTTCTCTTGCATCGGATTGACTCCACTTCGTGTAAGTCTTTAAGCTAGCCGGTGTTCCAATTGGGTCTGCCTACTCTCAAAGAGCCAAAGGCTCTAGAGAAGACGCCTTCCTATAACATCAAAAGCTTTGATATCAAGCTCTGCCGAGAGGCTGTTAGGATACTCCTCACGAAGCAATGTCCACATCATGGTATCTCTTAGGCTGCCATCCAATTGCGGCAAGCTCTTTCGAAGAATACCATCAAGATGAAAGCCAAGTTTCTCGGGAACGGCTGCGCTGGCGGTGTTTTCAGGATCACAGCGAATTTCGATACGTTCGATGCCATCTATCTCAAAGGCCACCTTTATGAGGGCCTTGGTCGCTTCTGTGGCCAGACCTTTTCCGACGTGGTCGACATGGACCCAGTAGCCAATCTCTCGTGCCCTAGAACCTACTCGAGTGTGAAGCCCACTTCCGCCAAGAACCTTTGATTCATCACGATTAAAGATGGCATAGATGAAGTCCTGACCTAGGTCGAACTCCGCCCGAAAACGGCGCAGGCAATCGATCCTTGTCTGTAACGACTCGGGTTCGGCATGAGCCCAATCCATCCACGGTAAGAGGTGCTCTCGACTGGCGCTTACCGCCTCCTGCAGTAATTTCGCATCGGCCGGTTGCCAGCAGCGAAGAACAAGTCGACTGGTCTCGATCCTGTAAGCAGGCGGTTGAGCATTCGTGTCGCTCTCTGATTTGATATCCATTGACCGATTGTACGTGCCCACACTGATATTAGAAAGAAATTCCCCCTTAAACTCCAAAGAGCTTCAGGCCGTGAAACATCTTTAGATTAATATCTACCCAATGAGTAAGATTTCTCCCATTAATAATTCTGACAAAGGTTATAATCCAAGATAGATTTTTCGCCGTTCTTGAGGATTGTGAACGTTTCCTGATGAGACCTTCAGATACGGTGACGTGTGAAACAAACCGCCCTGGAGGTATTCGTGAAACAGAAGACGTTGATCGTCATCCTAATTACAGTCCTAGCATTTGTGCTGGCTGCTTGTTCATCTGGCTCAAAGGACACTTCTGCTCCAGAAGACGCTTCCGCATCAGGCGATTCTTCCCCAGTAAACGATGCTGAGGTCTCGTCTGATTCCCAAGGTGAGGACGCCAATAGCGCAAAACCCGATCCCACATCCGTTCCCGCTGTGACCCCTGAAAAGGCGGCTGCAGATGAACCTGCTATCGAACCAACAGAATCGACAGATGAGGTGAGCGAATCAGCTGGCGACCCAGCCGAAGATTTCACTAAATTCGATGCCGAGGCCTTCGATATTCAATTGGCTTATCCAGAAGGTTGGCAGGTGACAGAAGACCCAGACTTAGGCCTGATCATTGAGTCCAGCGAGGGTATTCTCGAGTTGCTGACCACCAAAGAGGGCGCAGCCATAGTGATACTGCCTCGGGATGAACTCGCCGATGAGGAGATAGTCGAAGCGCTTCGCCAATCGGTCTTTAGCTTTGGACCGGCTCCGGATGTCTTCATTGAGTACCCGACCGTATCCGTCAATGGCGACCACGATGTGGCCACAGCCGCATTCAGAGAGCGTGAGTCAGGGATCGAAGGTTACTACGTCTTCATCCAGAATGAGGGCCAAGGCGTCTTCGTCTTCGCAGCCTCAACAGGGCTGGCTAAAGCCTATTTTCTTGGCCTGTTGGAAGCCACTATCGATACGGTAGAATTGGGCGATGGGAGCACAACTTCCTGAACGATGAGGATCGTGTCAGCCATTCCTTCAGAACGAACTGGATGGTCTATTGTCACATACGTCGGGAAGGAGTTCGATTTAGCCTGCTGGGTGAAGGCCTAAGACGTGCCTATTTGGTTTCGTCTTTATAGAGACCGACGATTTGCTCGGCCATATCCAAGACACTCATTCTGAGGGCCATAGGTTCCAGGACTTCTACTCCCCGGCCGAATCCAAGAATGCGTTCCCGGGCTGCCACGAATGATTCAAACGACAGTTCGAGTCTGATCCATCCATCATCTTCAGCAGAACGAGCCTGCTCGATCTTCTCTTGAATCTGACCACCAAAATACTTGGGGAGCAGGGAGAGGAAGGTTGGAGCCACTCGGACAGAAGTCGAAAAGACGCTGAAATGGGATTCACGATCAGCGCTCCACTCTTCCCAGAAATCGGCAAGATCGAATGATGCTGGTCGATCGAACCTCTCATCTGTTGTCTCAACATTCATCAGGTCAGAAACGCGATGGGCGCTTATCCTACCCCTCCTGCCGTACACTAGGTACCAGACCCCTGCCTTGGCTACCAGTCCGTATGGCGAGACTAATCGCTCAAGTTCAATAGCGTAAGGCGGTCGATACCGGATTCGCAGTCGTCGATCATCCATGACGGCTTGGTGGATGATTTGCAGATGCGGCAATCGTTCTTCACCCTGCTGCCACCATGTCGAATCAATGTAAAAACGCTGCCGAATTCGTTCCTCGTCAGAACGCTGAACAGCTGGTAAGGATGCAGACATTTTCAGCAAAGCCGACTTCAGCTCCTGTCCTACGCCTAAGTCCGCCAGGGCGGCGGGAACGCTCAGCATAAAAAGAGCCTGGACCTCCCCCTCTGTTAAGCCAGTCAGGTTTGTCCGGTAGCTGTCGAGCAAGGCGTAGCCACCTTCTGGACCTGGTTCGCCGTAGACAGGGACACCGGCTCCGCTGAGCGCGTCAATGTCACGGTAAATCGTACGCTCAGAGACTTCCATTTCCTTGGCAAGCTCTCGCGCCTTCATTTTGCCCCGTGTCTGAAGCAGTAAAAGTAAGGTTAGCAGCCTGTCTGCACGCACTGTCGGCTCCTTTTCGACCGATTTTCTTCTATTATGCCACAAAACACTGACAATAGATGTCAGGGATATAAGTTAGAATCAGGGTGTCGTCAAAATATCAAGAGTCATGTGCCGATGGGCCTATTTCGAAAACAGGAGATTGAAGTGAACGAGATTGATGTGCGAATTGTAAACCTGGAGCCGATGAGGGTCGCCAGTATATGGGGTTTCGGCCAGGAACCAGAGACTATAGCTTTTGCAAAGTTAGAAAACTGGGCGGGACCAAGAGGTATACGCGATGATCCACAAAATCATCGAATCTTCGGTTTTAACAATCCCGATCCACATCCTGGCAGCCCCAACTATGGATACGAGATCTGGGTTGAAGTAGGTCCCGAAGTTGAGCCATCAGACGACGTGAGAATATTGGGTTTCGATGGCGGTCTTTATGCTGTGACAAGGTGCAAGGTGCTCGCTGGTCAATACGATGTCATCGGCGCTACCTGGAAAAAACTAGTGACCTGGCGGGAGGATAGCGAGTACAAATTCGGGCATTCTCAGTGGCTTGAGCAGAATATAGCCTCCGATGAACCAGACGTAGAGTTTATCCTCGACTTATATCTCCCCATCGCCGAATAAAAGTTCAATTCTAGGGGAAAGAATTCGGCTTATTCGGTGAAAAGTTTTGTCCAATAGAGCTTGTGAAAGCGGACGCTGATAGCACAGATAAGAATCTGTGCCGCAGATTCTTATCTGTGCTATCAGCATGCTATCTTCATTCTGTCTTCGCGCCAGCATCGTTCCATTCTCGTGCAGTCCACGTACCTTCATAGTGACCACTGCATAAATAGCATTCACACGCATCTACACCGTTTTGATCTTGAATTGTCTTGATAAGGAATAGGGAACGACTATTGGGAGCGAGACCGGGCCAGGTCTATTCCTTTGCGGGCAAGCTTTATGGCAATTCCTCCACCTGGCACGAGCAGATCGACTGTATCGATCCCGACGTCAAACAGAAAATCAGCATCCAAGATCTGCCCCATATACTGCCTGTACACCGTACCGTCACTCTGCAATGTTCCTGTCAGGGCATCCATCTCGACTATCGCCTCTTTTTCCTTGGAAGCCCATCGATACTGAAAAGCATATACCGGCCGGTCATAGAGATCCACTCGTTGAATCTCGACATGATCCTCGAGGATTCGGTCCGCCTGAAGGCTCTTCATCACCCCAAGCAACACATCACGGACGATTGCCGTGGCTCTCGATTGAGGAGGAACGAGGATGATTCCTTTGTCCGGGAGATTGTCAATATCCTCGATCGACATCTCGTTGGCGGGATACTCCAGATAATCAATCAATGTTGGATTCTCTTCCCCAGTTATGCCGTCAACAAACACTTCCCGCTGCGGCTCTTCACGACAGTGCCCCACAGCCTGTAATACGATTCGACAGTCGCTGGAATGGTATTTGTTTTCTTGAATCGTAACGGCTTCGATTTCTTTCCCGCTCAAAGAAATCGGATACTCACGGTTTCGCTCGTAAACATATCTGGCAGAACACTCGATGTGCCAGAACGGCTGCAAACGATGTTCTTTGTAAATTAATTCGAACTCACTGTCCTTTGGTTTTCGAATGAAACTGGTCATTTTGACCATGCTTCCAAAGGCAGCTAGTTTATGACCCCAAGCCCGTCCTTCGGCTTGATCGATAGTCAGCTTTTCCTGAAAAACTAAGGCGCGTTATCCCGCTATCGCTATCTCCATGATAACTATCCTCCGTTCGGCGCCGATGTCACCGGCGTCGCAAACAATTGATCCCGACTATGATTTCACTATATATAAAATAACAAATGCATACCAAGCAGTAAATGTGTAATTGGTTCCAGGCGCCTTTCCCATATGCCATAGCTGAATTTCAACCTCGGTCGAACATTGATGCAAGCCACCGCGCCCCTCTTCGTAAACATTCTAGCAAATACCGGCTCCCAATATTATCATCAGTTTCTCCAATGTTGGATTGTGATGGGTATCGAAACTTACTGCTGGGCTTAAGCAATTCGGAAGCAACCTGATGGATTCATAAAAGCCTAAAAATGATGCAGTTTATATGGCATTGGTCCAAAAAAATAGCTTGTTCTAGCATGACTCGTCTCCCCCAAAAATCTCACGACTATCCCCCTCCCCTTAACGTGCAATAATTGACCAAGCTCATAGAGCTCGAAGCTTACTATGGAGAGTCAACAGGCTTTTTGATTTCAGTCGACAGGCGCCTGATAACGCAGATCAGAGAAATAGGTGCCTTCACCTTTCCCGACCATTTCCTTAAACAAGGGATCGTTATTGACCACCACTATCAATTTGATCGATCCGTCAACCACCACGAGATACTCTGCGCTCACGTAGGTACTGCCATCATCATCCAGCCAACGAGGAATGACGAAGGCTCTGTTTTCCTGGTAGACCTCCTTGATGAATTGGACGCTAGCGAGACTCCTTGAATACTGCTAACATGCGACAAGAAGCCATCAGCTGAATCAAATCTGTCCTATGGGCTGACAATTTTCAGGTCTTTATGTGGCAAGTCGCGTACCTGATCCTGGTCTGTCCAAGCCTCGTAGTACGTGCAAGTCACTTCCCCGATATTCATTTGTGGACTCTCCATACTCTGCCTTTGACGTCTTCAGTTCGTCGGTTGCCGAAACATTTGAAGCATCAAATAAGCTGCGTCTGATGTCTCGACGTCTTGCTCATTGAATATTTCCTAGCCGGATTAATTGACTTTTAGACGCACAGTTCGAAACAGAATCTAGCCTCTCAATATGGAAGAGGCTTCTTCTATCGATTCTGGGCTGCCGATCAGACCTAGTCTGTCTCCCGATTGTAAGATCGTCTCAGCATTGGGGATCATAACTGTATTTTCTCTTTGCAGGCTGAGAATGAGTGTATCGCCTGGAAGTCGAATCTCTCCTAGACGCCTCTCGATGCACTGAGTGTTTCTCACTGTTACCTCCCTAACATCAATATCCTCGGTCTGGTGGACGAGGACATCAAAGGCGGTCGGGTAGCGGATGGCTCCTTCCAAAGCCATGGCAGTCGCGAGCTCCGGTTGAACGACCTTAATACCCATCCTTTTTAACTCTGGGATAAGCTCGATGTCAGCAATCCGGGAAACAATCAGCGGAATTCCGTATTTCGATTTTCCGATTTGGCATACTTCCAAGGTTTCTTCAGAATTTGATGTGAGGTCGAGGAGAACTCGGGCTTCCGCTGCCCCAGCTTCTTCAAGGGCGCCTTCAAACCCCTCGCATCCATCTATAATACGTACACCTAACGCTTCAAATCGCTCTACACGACTCGAATCAGGACAGATGACCGTGACTGCTTCATCACCATGCTGCAGCCGCTCACTGATATATTCGGCGAGCTGGTCCTCACCAATGATGATGATGCCGCTTCGTCTATGCCTTTCCTGGCGTGGATAGATGCGGCTGAATAGAAAAGGCGCCACTGTCACGGAAATAATCGCCAGTAATATAATTTCTGAATTTACGATATCACTAATCAAGCCCATGCTTAATGCGATGGCCGAAGCGGCAATGATCAATGATAGCCGGGATGAGAGGAGCATTCCTCCACCGAGTGTTTCCCTCCAGGAGAACCGGATCTTCAAAAGAAGGGCGGGAACAATCTTGACTACGAAGGCAACAACCAATAGCCACAGGAGGAGTAGAAGACCTTCGGACGACTCCAATACAGCCTGCAGATTGAATTGAACGCCAACCATGATGAAGAATATTGGGATGAAGAATCCGTAGCCAATCGCATCAAGTTTTTCCCTTTCACCGTGGTCTTCTGGGCTAGAAATCAATCCAGCAATTGCCCCTGCCAAAAACGCTCCGAGGATTATTTCTACCCCAAATGCTTCGGCCAGAACTACCCAGGCGACCATGAGGGCGAACGCACCCCTGACCCTTATTTGCGACGTGGCGCTTGAGATACTATTTAACCAATCTTGGAGCCGGCTGCCTCGAGAAGCACGAGAAGAGAAACGGGCGACCAAAATGAAAATCAGCAGCAAGGTCGGGATCAAGAGCAAATCGAGCGTAAGCCCACGACTTAGCACGGCGATAAAAGTTGTCAGTAGCAGCAAGGTGGCGAAGTCGGCGATGGAGGATGCAACGAGGATATACTGACCAAAACGCGCCCCTGTCAAACCTCGCTCCTTTAGCACCGGAACCACAACTCCGAGGGAAGTCGTGCTTAAGATCAGACCGAAGAGCATCGGATTGCTGGTAGCGCCTGGAGGTGCCAGCAGGGCAGCAGCGCCAAACGCCAACAACAATGTACCCAAAAAGAGCAGCGTTCCTAATGGTAACGGCTGCGTCCATCTGGACTCACCGCCTGTGGGCATTCGGGTTGGATTTAGCAGTCGATAATCCAGTTCGAGACCGGAAAGAAACATTAAGAAGGCAAAGCCAAATTCGGCGAGAAACGTCAGAATTGTGGAGGGCTCAATGAGGTTAAGCCCGCTGCTCCCGATGATGATGCCGGCGATGATCTCGTACACCACAATAGGAATGCCAAATCGGTCCAGACGATTGGCTAAGATTGGGATGACAGCTGCAAGCCCGGTGATTAACAATAAGGCAATAAGTACTTCGCTTTCCATGAATATCCTCTGACGTTTAGCAACTCCCCATCGCGTATTTGTCGCAAGTCTCGAGATCTGCGGCAGATAATTTATGTTTTCAAATTACCTTTGGATGTAAGCTACGTTGCATCCCACAAAATGACTTGGATTTGACCTCTTGTCAACAACCTTCTCCTGAGATCCAAGTGAAATGCTTACTGTATCTGACAAATACCAGCCCATAGATCATTACCGATCGACGGGAGTATGGAAGTTAGCGGCTATTATAATAATTGCGGAGAGAATGGGTCGATATTCTATTTATCCATGTCTAGATCTGATTTCAGCCCTGAGCTATCGACGTAAGCTATCCTATAGAGCGATTCGCTGAGCACAATATCCTTGAAGTTCACAACAAGCATATTTTAACCTAGACGGCACAAATGCTGGAATTGCGCATTAGTTCATTGCCCCTTGGTACACCTCCAAATAACTTCACCTTCTACCTGATAATGAGCGGTAGAAAGACGAGGTAGTCATCCAAAACAAACGTCGCGGTGACGTCGCGAATCTCAGTCATTGCGATCACACAATCACCTTGCCCACTGCACGCTCCGCTCCAACCGGTGAATGTTGAGCCGGAACTAGCGCTGGCAGTCAGGGTAACGATCATCCCATATTCGAATAACTCAGTACAATCCGCAGGACAGTCGATACCTGCTGGATTGCTGGTCACGTTTCCGCTGCCTGTCCCATCTATACCAACCGTCAGTAAATATTGGTCGAGTGTGAATGTGGCGGTAACGTTCCGCGCCGCAGTCATACTAACAACACACGGGCCCATGCCGGTGCAGGTCCCAACCCAACCTGTGAAAGTCGAGCCTGTGCCGGCGCTGGCAGTCAGGGTCACAGCCGTCGCGTAATCGAAGAGCTCCGTACAATCCGCAGGACAATCAATGCCTGCTGGAATACTGTTCACGCTTCCGCTGCCTGTGCCATCTCTACCAACCGTCAACAAATATTGGTCGAGAGTGAATGTGGCGGTAACGTTCCGCGCCGCAGTCATGCTAACGACACACTGGCCTGTGCCGGTGCAGGTCCCATCCCAACCTGTTAAGGTCGAGCCTGTGCCGGCGCTGGCAGTCAGGGTGACCGACGTTCCAAAATTGAAGAGCTCCGTACAATCTCCCGGACAAGCAATGCCTGCTGGAATACTGTTCACACTACCACTGCCATTTCCGTCGGTACTGACTGTAAGAAGGTGTTGGTCTAGGGTGAAGGTCGCCGTTACTGCCATCGCCGCGGTCATAGTGACTGTGCAAATGCCCGATCCCACGCACGATCCGGACCAACCATTGAAGGTCGAACCTACATCGGAAATGGCTGTCAGAGTTACCACCGTGCCGTTGTTATAGAGTTCCGAGCAATCTCCTGGGCAATCTATGCCATCGGGCTCGCTTGTGAAGCTCCCGCTGCCATTTCCAACCATCGTGGTTGAAAGCAGATGCTGGTTAAGAGTAAATGTGGCACTTACCGTCTTTGTCTCGGTCATCGTGACCGAGCAGACACCAGTCCCGGTACAGGCGCCACCCCAGCCGTCAAAGGTTGAACCAGTGTCCGCGATGGCTGTGAGAGTCACGAAGGTTGAAATCGGATAACTCTCTGAACAATCAATGCCACAATCGATCCCCTGCCCGACGACTGAACCACTACCAGTACCATCCTTGGCGACGGAGAGAGCATAAAGACCCACCTCGTAAGCGCCCACATCGCAGGACGCGCCCTGTGGTCGCGATACTCCTCGTTGGTCCTCGACAATTGATGTTCCGCAGCCGTTGGTCGAATGAGGGATCCAGTCAAGAGCCGGACTATCATATGATAAAGCCTGGGTCCATGTGTCACCGCCGTTGTTCTGCAGGGGGCCAAGTAGTGGATCGCCGGTGATATTGGATGGTCCGCCGCCTGATATGCAAGTTCCATCGCTATCCATATTGAACCCGCCAGTCGCATCCAATAAAGTAGATGCCCCAGATATAACGCAATCGCCTGACACATGGTTAGCGATGATGGAGTTGGCTAAAAAGGTCTCCGCCCAAGCTCCAACTAGAATACGATTTTGGGCCATATCAATTGGAAACGCCTGCTCTTCCGTAGGAAAGGTCAAGATGTTCGAGGCAGGCGTTCGGGCTGGCGTATTATCTACAGTGAGTAAACCTTCTGGCGAGTTGCCGGTCACTGTTGTATGAGTCAGCGCAAGAGTCGCCGTTACCGAGCCACCGGAATACAAGTTCAAAATTCCTCCGGCAGCTGGCGCGCTGTTCTGGCTTATGGTGCTGTTGACAATACGCATGCTGGTATCTTGTGAGTTGATACCCCCAGCTTGTAAGTCGCCGATGTTATTTGCGATCGTCGAGTTGGTGATGATCACGCTGTTAACAATGGCAACGATCCCGCCTCCACCGATGGAACTCTTATTGGCCGACAACGTACTGCCAGCGATTTCAGTTGAGCCTCCAAAAAGCCAGATTCCGCCACCCCATTGATCACTGGTGTTGCTAGATATGTCACTCCTCTGAATCCTCAACGTGCCTGCGTTCTGAAAGAGCCCGCCACCACTTCCTGCAGCATTGTTCTCAGCGAGTTCGCTATCATAAATGTTAGCGGTTACTCCTTCTGTCAAATATATCCCTCCCCCTGCTCCGCCCGATATATTGAGTTGAATCGTGCTGTTGCTTAGGGAAAGAACCCCGCTAGCTATGTGAATACCTCCCCCTGCTCCAGCAGGAGCAGAGTTGTCGTCAAAAACCAGGCCATTCATTGTCACCGTGGATCCGGAGCTAAACAGTCCACCTCCGCCATTTTGGGCAGTATTGGTGATAACGAAACTATTGGTTAAGGTGATGATGCTGGCGGTGTTGATCGCTCCGCCGTATGCGCCAGCTGCATTATCTATGAACTGAACGCCCGTTAGAATGGCTGTGGCCTCGGACAGATTAGAAAGGCCTCCACCCCCGGCTGCAGCTGTATTGCTGATGATCTGAGTACCACTAATGATGACGGATGCAGATTCATCAAGGTAGATCCCACCTCCAGACGTCGCTGAATTACCTTGGATAATACCGCCACTCAGGACGGCAGATCCGCCGTCAGCGTTGTGGATACCTCCACCATCAAGGTCAGCACTGTTGTTTAAAACGAGAGTACCACTCAGGAAAACCACGGAGTCGACATCGCTATTAAATATCGCTCCGCCATTGCTGTTCGCAGCATGGTTAGCCCTAAGTGTGCCACCAACGAGCCTGACTATCCCGACGTCCGTGTTGTTGATACCGCCGCCATCGAAGCTAGCTGTATTGCTGACAATTAGGGTGTTTGTTAAAGTGGCGATGGCGCTGTCAAGATTGTTGATCGCTCCACCCCCATCACCTGATGATGAATTACTCTGAAAAGTCGCCCCAGAGACTCTTAGGACAGCCCCGGCGCCTTGATTGTAAATCCCACCTCCACCGAATGTGCCACTGTTGCTGATGAATTGGGTATTGTTGACTTCAACTATACTAACAAGGTTATAGATTCCTCCACCGGCAGAACCTGAATTGCCTTGGAATACGCCGCCAGATAGATCTATAGTCGATCCATCCCTATTAAAAATCCCACTGCCTAATAAAGAGGTATTGGTTAGAAAATCTGTATTAATCAAAGTAATCGTCGAAGTGACAAGAGCATTGTGAATCCCGCCACCCTCATCGGCCGAATTGGCTTGAAAAGTGCTGCTAATAATGACTGCACTTGAACCATTCCAACTATAGATCCCGCCTCCGTCTTTAGCAGTATTACTTTGGAAGGTGCTGCTGATGATGTCGGCAGTGGCGCCGCCATCCATATAGATCCCACCTCCATGGTCTACGGCCGTGTTGGATATCAGCTGGGTACTATTTAGTATGACAATGGAACCGGTATCACTGATGTATATCCCACCTCCGATGCTAGCGTGATTGTTTTCAAGAGTACTACCGGTGAGAGAAGTTGATGCTCCGCCAACATTGTAGATACCGCCGCCAGAAGTGGCTGTACTGGACAGAATCCAGCTGTCAGTTATATCCAGCACACCCGCGTTGCGAATAGCACCGCCCTCTCCTGCTGAACCGTGCTGAATCGTGATGCCCAGCAGCTCCAATCTTCCGAATCCCGTGACTTCGAAGACTCGATAGCTGTTACTACCGTCCACATTGTATCCGTTGCCGAGGATGACGATTTCGCTGTCGATTGTGGTGAGCGTTCCAGTCAGGGTTACATCGGCTGCAAGTCCCAGCGTATCCGTCCCCGGAACGGCGTTGGCTTGCTGGATACACAGATCTAGCATGGCAGAATCGACGATAGTTAGAGGCGTGCTGCAGATATCACCATTGCCTTCAACCCAGAGGGCATCATTACCGGTTGGCAGGAGTACTGGCCTGTTAAGAATGCCTTCCGGTGACCTGGCAGGGAGGATGGCCGTACCTGCTGATTCAGGAAGGTTATAGGCCGACACGTTCAGCGCCCATCCTACTCCAAGCAACAAGAGTGAACATGATGAAACCAAAAATATCAGATATAGAATTCTTGTGTTTCGATTTTCGCTTTTCATCCTGAACTCCTTCGAGGTTGACTTCCCAAAGAACCCAGCCAATGGTAATTGAACAGGCAAGCAGGACGTCGCTGACCAGCTGCAGTAGGATTCAATATCGGTATCTGGTTGCTACAAGATTGGCTGCCTATTTGGTCGTGGGTTTGGCGAAGTGCACGATTGCCGTGAGGCAGTTGCAAGGGACATTAAGTACAGATGCCTGAACCTCAATCCAAAGACCATGGCCAAACGCTGTATCTTCATGAATTTTCGCTACAACCACGAGAATCAGTGCAGCAATTATCCTACCACAATCCAGCGAATCTACCATGACCACGAGTATGTAGCAGGCGCCTTGGCCAAGGCGGTCTTCTGACCAAAAACCGACCTTGGCTAACGCATTCGGAGCCGGTTCTGATATCGACGGCATCTGATCCCATCTCATGACTTCACCTCCAACTGGTGAACATCATCAGTGCAGATCGCTTCCCAAATAAGTGCAGGACATTCGCACCCCCGCGCACAAGATCGCACAAAGCTGCCAAACTATCGCAGATCAGATTTGTTAGGCTATCGATGAGGCACAATAAATGCGATGTCTCTAGTACTTAGCTTACTGCTTACCTGAAGGAGGTTATGTCATGGGTTTATGGCAGCGGATTAAACTGATCTTCAACATCAGGACCAGTGCCGTATTGGACCAGGCGGAGGATCCAATCGAGGTGCTGGACTACGCCTTCAACCAACAAGAAGAATTTCTCCGGAAAGTAAAACAAGGCCTGGTTGAAGTCTCAACGGCTAAACACCAGATCAAAGGGCAATTGGACAAACAACGGTCGAGAATTCCCGTGCTGGAAGATCAGGCTGTTCGAGCAGTCAGCGCTGATCGAGAGGACCTGGCCCGGATAGCTCTTCAGCGAAAGCAGTCTCTGGTGTTATTGGTAAGTGGCCTTGAGCGGCAGTTTGCCGAGATATCAGCTGAGGAACAAAGGCTTATCATGGCCGAACGCGAAATAGCGGCCCGCATAGAACAGTTCCGAACGCACCGTGAGGTTATGTCGGCCCGGTACAACGCCGCAGAAGCGCAGGTTCGGATAAACGAGTCGCTAACCGGTGTTTCAGGAGAGCTGGGTGAATTGAGCCTGGCCCTGGGTCGCGCTGAGGAAAAAACACAACGAATGTTGGCTCGGGCTTCGGCTCTGGACACTCTGGTAGACACCGGGGCACTGGAGCCAGTTGTTCTCTCAGGCGATTACCTGGAAATTGAGCTTCAGAAGCTGTCAGATGGCGAAGCTGTTGAGAGAGAATTATTGGCACTTAAGTCGAATCAAGGTGTAGGCGAATTGCCCCCACCGTCGACCGAACGATTAGTTGTCATAAATAAGGAGGTATAGGCATGTCCCAGACATACGTTGAGAAAAAAACAAAACCGGAGGAAGAGAGTCAGGGTAGATCCGGCAAAGTGATCTTGCCGCCACAGAAGAAAAGAATGGCGGAAAGGACTTCATCGAAAGACCTAATTTACGGTCAGCCTGTGATAGTAGCGATGCGCTGGATATTGGTTGCGTCCGGTCTTCTTTTGGTCTTGTGGAATCCTGACTCACTTTCCGTTATGCGTGTTCAGATTATGGTCATATTGATGTTGGCATTGGCAAACTTCTATTTGCATGCTCAATTGCTGATGAAGCGACCGGTAATTGATCAGGTTGTATATGCCTCAAGTGCTATTGACTTAGTTTTAGTCACCATGCTGATATCGATCGGCGACGGGTATGACTCGAGGCTGTTTGTCTATTACTTTCCCGCCATCGTGTCCTTTTCGGTGGTATTCCCGACGATGTTGACGACAACCTATGTGGGTTCCACCATGGCTGTCTATGGGATGCTGTGCCTGATTTCCGGCGGAGATCCTCTAATCATCTTCTCCCGTTTGGTGATGATCGCTGCTGTTGGATTCAGCGGCAATCTGTACCTACGAATCGAAAGATCTCGTCGCGAGGCAGCTATTGAATCCCAGGAGCAGCTTTTGGGGCAAATCCGCGAGAGACAGGCCGATATGGCTTAGCTTACGAAACGACTTACTATCAAACATAATTTGAGGAGCTTAATCATGACAGAAATGAGAAGTGCAGCTCAAGAAGCCGCCGAAGATATCTTTTTTGGTCAGTCCGTAATCATCTGGGCCCGCTGGTTTGTCATTATCACGGGGGTGGTTGTAGTCCTCTGGTCTTCTTCCAGCGCCGCTGAATTGACTGCAGCTGTTTTGATGATCGTTCCCCTGATTGCGGTTAATTTCTTTGTACACGGCCGTTATCTAATGGAGAAGCCGATCAACCAGGGTTTGCTCCTTGCACTCAGCCTAGTTGACCTGGTCGTCATTACCCTAATCGTCCTCTTCTGGGGGGAATCTCACGGGTTTATGAGTCCCTTCTTCATCTTCTACTATCCAATTCTGCTGGCTTTCGCCTTTGTATTCGCTTTGCGAATATCTGTTTCCTACACACTCTTGACTCTGGTTCTGTACACGATCGCCTGCCTGGTTTCAGGCACTGGAGTATTGACCGATGCGTTCCAGTTGGAAGGATTGATCATCCGTTTGATCACATTGGGCACCATGGGTGGACTCGGCGCTTTCTACTGGCGTATACAGCGAGGGCGAAGACGAGCACCAGCCGGTCGAAGCCAAGCAGCTCCTGTAGGTCCATGAATAGACAATCACTCGACGCCTTTTTCCCGGTTGCCTTGCTTGTTTGAACGATATTCCTATCTATCGCAAGAGGCTTGACGATGGTCCGCTTGATAAAGAAACTAAAACGAGGATTTGATACTCTGATGGCGCCGGCCGAAGATCCGCGTCTGACATATAACCAGACGTGCGATAGGCAGCGACTACTGCTTACCCAGATTCAGCTCGCGCTGCAGAATATAGCCGGTGCAAAAGAAATGCTCGAGTCCAAAGCGGCCGAAGTCCGGATTAAGATGCCACAAATGGAAGAACAGGCGCGCCAATTGCTCGAGAACGGAAAAGAGGATTTGGCTCGCCTGGTTCTTCGCCGGTACCAGCTGATTACTTCCGAGCTCCAGAGGCTAGAAAAACAGCTGTGCGAGGTTGAACAAGAAGAGCACCGTCTGCGATATACCGAACAGCGACTAACCGCCCAGATAGAAGATTTCTACACCCGGATGGAGTTCATCGCTGCCCGCTACAGCGCCGCCGAAGCCCAAGTAGAGATCAGCGAGTCTCTGACTGCCGTATCTGATGAGCTAGTCGAGCTCGGAAGGGAGATGGAACAAGCTGAGCGCAAGTCTGAGTACATGCAGGCTCGTGCGGCAGCCATCGACCAGCTCGTAGCAGGGAACGTCTTGGACCTGCCTGGCTCGTCTGGCGACAGAATCGAGTCGAATTTGGCGCTCTTGGATATCGATCAGGACGTTGAATTGCACCTGCTTGCCCTTAAAGGCGATTTGGCTTGAAAGTTTTCAAAGCCGGAGAATCCGAGAAGATAGACTAAGAGTTGGCGAGACTATTCACCGGCCCGCGCAAGCTCCGACAACTAGATCAAACATACGCTGGAAAGCATCCACTCCACACTGGTGAAGCAAGAACCGAGATCTTGGATTTAGTAATTCCCCGATGCGTCAATGCATCTCCCGACTCAATCCGAGCGACAAAAATCGGGGGGAAACTTCCTACAACGTCATTTCTTGAAACGCATGGATAATATCGCTCCTGAATTGCTCGATATCGTCATGATCGTTGGAAACTCTATTGATCATGATGCCTTGCGCCGCGTACCGCTCTTCATGAACCGGTTCTAAATCACCGCCATCCGCCGCGAATCTATCGAATTCGGCGACCGGCACGCTATCTTTTCGCTTTCTGTTTCTCTCAGACCTTTTAGCGTAACTCGATTCGATGATGATCCATCTGATGCGGTGAAGCTCAACGCCCGCTTCCTCAAGCAGGACAAAAAGATCCGACAAGGATTGGCTGAATGGATTCTCACCTCTGGGTTCCACATTCGTGCCAAATCCGGCTTCGACAACGATAGGTCTGCCATCAGCAGATTTCTCGAGAATCTGTTGACCCAGCTCAAGTCTTGATTTATCCAGCCAACTATATGAATTAGGCCTTACCCCGTCATAGACATCATCATGGAAATCGAAAAGCAGGGTGTTCAAATCTACGTTCGCCAGATCTTCTCCCGGTTCCAAATAGACAGCAGCCAGTTCGCCGGCTAGCCGACGTCTGCCATCATCCAGCAAACTGACTTCGAGTTCAGAGTCGTCGATTTCCAGAATGTGATTGACCGCTTGGGCGGCGACGAGCACCCTGTCCGTGATGAAAATAACGTCGCCCTCTTTCCCAAGGTGCTTGACCAATGTTTCCGCGGCTGTGCTTTTTCCTGACGCCCACTGTCCAAGAACACCAACGATAACGACTTCCTCAACCCCTTTCACTGTTGTCCCCCTTCGCATACTCTGCTCTAAATGCCTACCCCATTGGAAACACTGCGCTGACGAAAACCGGAAAATATGGAATGGCTGAATTCTGTGTCATTACTTGCCGGAATAAACGGAACGCTCTGGTCATTTTACAGCAGGATTCGCTGCCTAAACTAACCAATTGTCTTGTCATTGAGCAGCCGATTCGTCACGAGCTATTGAGACCAAGTGGGCAGAAGTAACATTCACCAGATCAACAATTGTCTGCTGCGAACGGCCGCGTCCTGCAAATCAAGCCAGTACCCGGCGATGAATGAACCGTGGAGTCCATGATATCAAAGCGACTCGACCGGGCACGTTGACTCCGTCCGTTGTTCTCCATCATAACTGCCCCATCTCCCTTCGTCTTATCCATCTGACAAGAACCCCAATCATTGGCTGCGACGGTTGCCGTTGTGGAGCTAAATTACTATATCGAATCATTCGAGCCTGTTTCGTATCTAATGCGCAGTTTTTCGGGCCTGTAATGAAAACGAGAATGGGATCGTGCCATGTTGGTGAGGTGGAAGCCGCCACCATCCATCGTCTCCCTCCTCCATATGAGGAAACTTTGCTCGGGCCGCATACGGAAACTTGTGTAGACTCTCAATCTTGAAACCAGTATCAAACTGGTAATTGATAATTTCTCCGATGCTATGATCCCAGACGTAGCACACCGCTGGAACCTGATTAACCTCAAATCAGATTGCAGCCTAAAAGAAAAAACCCATTTCACCGGTGTGAGATGGGCCATCAATAATTGGACCAAGCTACCTTTTAGGGTATAGCTTTGGATTGTTGAAGCCTACATCTATCTACGTTAAGCGAGATAAGGTGACGACCGGAATGACTCTCTTTGTCTTGTCCTTGTATTGCGAGAATCCACCAAATTCGCTAGCCATCTTCTCATACAATTCTGTCCGTTCCGGTTCTGAAGTTTCCTCCGCCCGAGCTTGAAACTCTTCAGTTCCATACTCAACGCCAACAAGCGGATTGGCAACCAAATTGTAATACCAGTCCGGATTAGAAGGCGCACCCCCTTTCGAGGCGATAATGACCAGTTTGTCATCATATTCGAAGGTCGCGACAGGATTCAGCCTTTCTTGTCCGCTCTTGGCCCCGGTTGTGTGGAGAATCAGGAGCGATTTACCGGCGAAATAGCCGCCGACTTTGCCGCCGTTCTTTCTAAATTCATCAATTATTTGCTTATTCCGATCGTTCGTACCAGACATATTTATATCCTCCGACGTTTAAAGTGTAGTTTAGTGCCGCTCATTGGCGGACCGCATTGTAGTAATTCCAATCAAGTAATAATGTAATCCGCAATTCATTTTATGGATTTTTGACTGCTTGTCTTGTCACAAAGGTGTGAATTTCGGCCGGGCCCTGCGGCGACGGTTGCTGTTTGCTTCGTTCTTGATTTACTTTCCCGTTCTCATGGCCTGTTTCACGGTGGTATTTGTCATAGCCAGCCGTCGTGACGATTTCAACAATAACGATAACCCCGATGGCAATGGCGATCAGCGTTGTTGGTGGTATGGCTGATGGCATCTGCCTATCGCATCTGTAGATTGCATCCGTAGATGAAATCTGCAGTTTGTGGCATGATTAGGCGTAACTTCTAACCTCGGCCATCATAAAAAAGGTTTGGAGAATTGGCCAATGAACAACCAGATGATCATTGTTGACTTGACCGTCATTTGAAAAGCTGAAATTAGATGCCTACCACTATCCAAAGCTCAAACGTCCGACTTTGTACCTCCCTCCCGATACAACAAGCCATTGCCCATTCGAACGAGCAGCAGTCCCATCTGCAAGCAAAAGGTGAATAAATGAACGCACTTTTCATCGTACTTCGAAAACACCTGGCAAGATGGAATTTTCTGGCAATTCCTCTGGTCTTGTCCGTTGCTTGCAGCCTAGATCCTGTCGGCTTGCCGGCAGCTGAGTCGCTTCCGCTGCAAGATGCTCAGTCAAACATCCCTGAAATTGGAACTCCGGTAGAGTTAGTCTCCCAGGTGCACCTTCCGGTAATAGGCTCAGGCCCGGTGTACTATGTCGATCCCAGTGGGTCTGATGAGAATGACGGTTCTCAATCTACCCCTTGGCAGACGATACAGCACGCGGTCAACAATGCCGATCCAGGAGACACGATACTAATACAGAGCGGTACGTATGCAGGTGCCCGAATAGAGAGGTCGGGGACGGAAGGTTCTTGGATAACACTCGTCGCAGCTCTAAATGCAAACGTACTAATCAACTCGCCCGGACCGAACAACAGGCATGAAAGCAACCTGGAATTCGAAACTTGGGACGGGAACGAAATTGTCGCCTATTGGGTGGTTAACGGCCTGGAAGTTTCAGGCGCTCCCAACTGGGGAATCGATATTCGGGGAAGCGAGGGGAACCATTCCCACAGCTTCGTCATCCAAAACAACAAGGTCCACAATAACGGTCTAGTCAGCGGAAAATCCGGCATCTTCACAGCTTTTGTAGACGATGTCATCGTCGATGGTAATGAGAGCTACAGCAATGGCGAACACGGCATCTATCTGAGCAACAGCGGCGACCATTTCATAGTTCGCGGAAATTGGCTGCATCAGAACTTTAATTGCGGTCTGCACATCAACGGCGATCTTGATTCAGGCGAGGATGGGATCATTTCCGACGGCCTGATCGAGAATAACCGGATCTACGAAAACGGCGCCGACGGCTGCTCAGCAATCAACATGGATGGTGTCACAGATACCATCGTTCGCAACAACCTTCTGTATCAAAACCACGCTGGAGGAATCTCCATCTTCCAGGAAAACGGGGCGATATGTTCACAGAATAACCAAATCCTGAACAATACCATTGTCCAGGCGGAAGACGGTCGGTGGGCGATCAACCTCAGCGATGACAGCTGTATCAACAACAAGATCTTTAACAATATCATACTGACTCTCCATGGCTGGCGGGGCAGTATTGTGATCCCTTCACCTACTGTCGATGGATTTGAGAGCGACTACAACGTAATCATGGATCGCTTCAGTTCGGACGACGATAACAGCGTCATCTCTCTATCCGAATGGCAATCGCTAGGTTACGACATCCATTCGATCGTCGCCTCACCTGATGAGGTCTTTGTGAGTTCCATTGACTATCACCTTAAACCAGGGAGCCCAGCTATAGACGCCGGACTCACCCTTCCAGGCGTCACTGAAGATATCGAAGGAACGCCCCGTCCCCAGGGAGAGGCCTATGACATCGGCGTCTTTGAATATACTGGAGTTATAGCCGAGTAGGTAGATTGGGCTGAGCAAACTACTTTGTGCCTGAAGCTCAGTTTTGTCACCATCGATAGACATCGCGGCGGTGTCCAACCTCTACAACAGTTATAGTAACGGTTTGATCCGCAATTGAATAAAGGATTCGACAATTTACTTGTCTTCGGTTATTAGCCCGCCCGGACCTAAACCATCTTCAAGACCCCGACTGCAATATTGGTATCCCTTCTATCCAGCTTTCAGCAGGATTCCACAGCTTTGCGCGCTTATCATTCAACTTGTTCATTATTTGAATAATGAGGTCGTTTGTGATGCATCTTCGAAAGATAGAAACACATTCTTCACTTTATGGAATCTGGATTACCTTTTCTTCGATCATAATGGCTTAAAATTTATTGCGCGATGCGGAGTCTCGGGCTGGATTATTGACACAACGAAGCGTCCAACTGAAGATTCTGCGGCAAACCCTGCTAACCCACATAATAAGGAGACAATTCAATGGGTAAATTTGTGCTGGTATTTTCTGGTGGCGGCATGCCTGAGTCCGAGGAAGAACAGGCGAAGGTCTTGGAAGCCTGGGGGGCTTGGTACCAAGGGCTTGGCGAAGCCGTGCTAGATCCTGGTAATCCTTTTTCCCCAGCCGTGAAGAACATCATCCCCGACGGAAGCGTCAGCGATGGCTCGTTCGGAACAACAGCGACCGGATATGCTGTGCTACAGGCTGATTCATTCGATGCGGCCTTAGGAATGGCCAAAAAATGTCCGATGTTGGACGGTAACGGTCAGATTACTGTTTACGAAGCTCTTGATATGTAAACGTCATCTTCAAAAGCCCCGGTTGCCCGGGGCTTTTTTGATTAAGGGGGATGGGGTCTTCCAACTCGAAGAGAGTTCCTAGATACTAACGTGATCTGTGCTGTCCGACTGATTGACTCTAGGAGTTATCGTCGCCAATCCAGCTATCATATCCATCTTCCAATAGGGAATATCGCCCATGTGCCCAGGTGTAAAAACTTCCCGCCTCCTTGAGCTTATTGCCCTCGATTAGCAAAACAACCCCCATTTCGACCGCTCGGCGCATTCCACGCAATTCTTCTACCAATCCACCCCAACTTGTTGGGTGTCCTGATGAGTCCCGTTCCTTATACGATTCGTCAAGTTCTTGGAGTTCCTCATCAGACAGCGTGTGCTGTTCCGTGGGGACAACAACGACGATGCCGGTTTCATCTAGAGCTTTGGCGAAGTTTTCATCACTCTCAAGCATCTTCTTGATGAAGCTGCCTTCGAAACTGAACCTGGGCGCGGGCCATCCTTGCTGCTTGGACCAAAATCTGAGGGCTTTCTTTTCGGGCCATTCAATAACCATATTGCCCTGGTCCTGCGCTGTCTGAACGCTCTTACGCATTTCAGGGGTCGCCTTCTCAAAGGCCCATGATGGGACGTAGTATGACATAATCGAATTCCAGTTTCTCTATTCAAAATTGGGCCAATCAATATTATTTATGCAGGTACGGTCCGGCTCGACACTGGGGTTATCAAGGAAATCGTCAATGATATTCACGCTGCAATCAGCCGTGGTTAAGAGCGAATGACCGGCTCCAGGAAAAACGAAAAGAAAGCTGTTAATTAGCGTTTGAGCAGTCAGGCGAGCCCACTGATGAGGAGTTGCGGTGTCAAATTCTCCAACAAGAATGAGTGTGGGGATGCTGCTGGTAACCGCTGCATCCTCAACGCTATCGGCCTTGCCAGCTCCCCAGAAATTACACATTTGGAATGTCTCGAAGGCCAATTGCAGAAATCCACCCTCCACCTCTTCCGGTAGTTGGCCGACGACGGCTTCTTCGACACTTTCGTAATCGGAAAAGGAATATTCATCATGGCACATCACCGAGTTGTACATCCCTTCGCTGTCCGAACG
>DASRZI010000470.1:0-8785 GCA_035686605.1 Candidatus Zixiibacteriota bacterium | reverse complement strand
ATGTTCGACTTTGGCCCTATTATCCAGCAGAAGCTGATGCCGGAGCGCATTTACCTCGCTCTCGGGTGGGTCGAACCGTACGTCCCAACTACCCTCTTTCACTTGCATATCGTTGCTCATTTATGGCCTCGTTTGAGTTCCTGATTGTGGTTTTTATCTTGATATCTCGAGAGCGCCGTAGTAATCATCTAGCTGCTCGTTGGAGACCAGCGCCGATGAATTTGCTCGCAGAGTACAGGCATGCCTGGCGGCTATTTGACCTCGCCATATCGATTCGGCAGCTGGTCTGCCATCCAGAACGAAACTTGCGAGAAATCCAACTGCTAAACTGTCGCCAGCTCCGTTGGTATCGATTACCGGCTGAGTCATTTCGACCGCCCTGAAATATTCAGTTCCATCCTGGTTCGCCAAGGCGCAGCCTCGTTCGCCCATGCCAACGACGATGATTTGCTCCGGGTTTGCCTGTTGGAAGTCAAGAATTAGCGGTTCTGGATCGTCGAGGTTGCTGGCGGAAAAGAACAGGATGTCGGCAAATTCTATGAAGTCCTGGCGGTACGGGTCATCTGTCGAGGATATATCCTGGATATCGCAAGCTATAGTCAGGCCAAACTCCTTGGCGGCCGGCAGTAATTGTCGGGCCCAGTTTGGAATGTTGAAATGAGCCAAAACGGCCCCTTCGAGGACCTTCTGGCAAACCTGGAGGTCTGGCTCAAGATCCATGTGGTTTTTACCATCATAGAAGTTCTTTCTCCGGCCATCCTTGTACATGATGTTGACGCTGCGAGCAGTTCCGGCAGGAACGGAAAACAGAGCAGTCGTGTCGATCCGATCCCTGGAGAAGGCATCACGGACCAACCAGCCGCTGTGGTCGTCTCCAACGAATCCGATGTAGGCCGTCCTATGGCCCAGGCTCGCATACCCCCGGCTGGCATAACCACCCGCCTGGCCAACATAGTCGAGATTCTCGGTGAAATTGGACTCCACCGTAAAGTCAACATCTCGCCCATGAAGATAGACGTTTGTGTCTATCCCGGTGTTTCCTATCACTACGACATCAAAATCATGCTCCATACCGCATTCCTATTCGGCGAATTAACACTCATATCATAGTAGGCAGCTTGTCGAAAGGTTCAGATCAGAACTCTAAAGAAGAACGGGGAGTAGATTTATGGGACCTAATTCCAGACTACGAAAACTACGAACCGCCGGTAGATATCTCGATAATTGGGATCACCTTTCTATACTACACGCTGGCTTATGTTTCCGACAAGACTTGTGCTGATTGTTGTTATTGTTCAGCGAATTTGTCATCCATATGGAAAGAGCTCTCTGAAACTGAGAGCTCTTTCACTGCTATTTTGATTTGTCGTAGGTCCGAAGGACGGCTGAGGAACTCGCTTGCCATACTCATCTTGGACGAGATTCGGTTGAGACAATGCTGATGGATTTCTAGCTAAAAGACAAGCCGCGCCCAGCCAGCTATTTAATTTTCAACTGAGTTTTGTAATCAACAGTGTTGTCTTTGAGATCATAAGACCAATTTGTCTTCAATACATCGACAATTTCTGCATGATAGGTCCCAGTCAATCGTGTCCGGATTCGGAGAGACGAAATACCGTCATCGCCAGTGACAACTGTATTTACGGTCATCGTATCATCCGGATAGGTGATTCGGACCACGACCTCCGCAGAGGAAACAGGTTGGTCTAAAACATCCTGGACAGACACAGCTGTATCAAGGAAGTAGGTCGATCCTCTTGGCTCATAGCTCATGTCAAAAGCGGCTATGTGCATCGCACCACCGGTTTGACCGTTAAAGTAACTGAGCGTTCCGTCGAAAATTGCTTGGGCAATCTGACCGCGACGGCAATTGAAATCCGCACTCCGTTCATCGTCAAAGTTACCCCCAGAGAATATCGGTGTAACCAGTAGTTCAGCCTCCGCAGGGTGAGACATAAGCAGAGGCTCCATCATCGCCGCCGGCATATCACTCTTGAAGAGAACACCCGAGGCGAACCGGTCGACTCCATAGCCAATAAACTCCGTTACTTCTGGAGGTGCTGTGTGACTCAAGAAAGGAAACATCACATCGTAGATCGCCTGAGCAAGCTCTGGAGATTCCCGAGGACCATAGAGGGCCATAGAGCCGTCTTTAGTTGGATCTGTTACGCTGTTAGTGTGCACTGAAATCAGGATGGTCGCCTGCTCCTCGTTGCAATAGGTGTATCGGTCGCTATTGGTCAAATATTCATCTTCGGTTCGGGTCATCACCACTTCGGCGGCCTCATTTTCCAATAGGCTCTTGAGCCCATAAGACACGTCCAAGTTGATCTCACTTTCCTTGAGTTTGAACGCCTCGTTATAGGCCCCTGGATCAATCCCGCCGTGACCAGGATCCAGGCAAATTTTTTCTCCAGCGAGACTCCCAGAGGCCGTGGAATCCTGAATGACAAACATAACTCCCAACAGCAAGAATGCCACTAGAAACAAAGATTTGGAGAAATTCCTACCACTCATGAAATACTCCTCCCTGATGTAAGCCGGCCCAGATCTGAAACCAGCAACAAAAGAAATTCATTAAGAAGCCCACTTGTCCTACTAACCCACGGTGCACCATCGCAGGAAAAGCCCTACTCTTTAGGACGTATGAGAACCTGTTCGGATACGGCTGGGGGATGAAATTGGATTTGGAGATAGGGGCGTGTTAGAGGAAAGGGAGGGATCCGGATGCGGTCTCAGAAGAACCGTCATCATAGGTAGCGGCCAATATCTGGAACCGATTGTTGCATTGCTCTCACTACCTATGGATTATGCTGGTTGCTGCTTCCTTTATTTACGCAGGAGTTTTTTCCAGAGAAAAGACGAAGCGGGAGTATGTAAAGGCTCAACCGGGCAGAACTGCCTTTCAGGCGGAACAAATTTGTACGTCAATATAGTCCGTATCCTTTTTCAGGATCAGACGTCTTAACTGTTAGGGTCAGGATTTCCCTCGCCCGATTATCATGACTTCGAACTGGACAACGCATTTTTAGCAAAACAAAGCTCTACTCAAGTAGGCGATGTGAGTCTTAACTGGATGTAGAATGACATCTGTCACTGCCCAGGCAAACCGATCTTGGGATACTCTTATCACGAGAGAAAAGGAACAAGCAACGGTGGCCGATGAGCGCGAAGCCAAACGTCTACAAAAAGCGGACTCTCTTGAGCCCGACGTACTAGGCGCCATCTACGACGACTATCATTTACTGATATACAGCTACATTTACCGCCGGGTAGGGGATGTAGAGGTCGCTCGCGACTTGGCCGCTGATGTATTTCGCCGTTTCTTGCAGGCGCTGCACAAGGGATCGGGACCAAAGGATAATCTGCGCGCCTGGTTCTACAGGGTAGCCCATAATATCGTCGTCGATCACTACCGTCGCCAAGCAAACAGGAACCATTTGCCAATTGAAGACAATCTGGCTGACGACAGCCTTGATCCCGGGCAATCAGCGGAGTTTAACCTGCAGCTCGAAGAAGTCCGAGAGGCGCTAGGGCAATTAACGCCGGATCAGCAGCAGGTTCTGACTCTGAAATTCTTCGAAGGGTTGTCTAACGAAGAGGTGGCCGAAATCACCGGAAAACAAGTTGGAGCTGTCAAATCGCTGCAGCATCGTGCCCTGGCTGCGATACAGCGACGACTTCTCCCGGCTGAGGAGGAGAATCTATCATGACTACACGCGTTAATAATGAGCTGCTTGACCAGGCAGTAGATCGGTTAAGGCTTGGCCAATCAGCCAATGAAATCCTCAAGGCTTTTCCCACGCTGGAGAACGCCTTGGGTCCATTGCTTCAGGCAGCTGAAAGGCTGCAAGCAGTAGGAACCGTGGAAAAGCCTGATACTGAATTACTCTTAAGTGATCGGAACGACTTCTTAGCCGAGGCAACCAAACTTCAGCTCCAAACCGTATCTCCAAATCCGCTAATGCGTCTTAAAGGGTGGATCTACCAAAAGACGGCATGGTCTCAATTGACTCTTAGTGGACAGCAAAAGGGGAATCGGAAAATGAGTACTCTCGCCATACAAGCAGTAATAATTCTCGTTGTTGCCTTCGGCTCGCTAGCTGGCTCCGTAGTGGCCGCGGCCGACAGCCTACCTGGTACGGCCCTTTACCCAATCAAATTGGCAGTGGAGGAAGCCCGGTTAGCACTAGACCAGGATCCGACCGATAAGGCCACTATGCACGTGGAATTTGTTCAGGAACGAATTCATGAGATGGTCCAGTTGGCGCTAAAGGGCGAAGTGCCAGAAGATCAATTGTTTGTCCGAACACGCACCCATATGCGAATCGCCAACCAGTTGACTGCCCTTTTGGGTGACCAAGAGATGCGGGAGCTGCTCACCCTGACCCAAATAGCAGCCGAGGCCAGCAGATCCGATTTGGAGAATGCTCTAGAACGAGCCCAGGTTCAGGTTCAGGAGCACCTTCAACAAGCCAGCAGCATGATGGCCCAATGGCGACATGAGGCAGAAAATGGCCTTCAAGATCCAGATTATTTCCGCTGGCGTTATGGTCCAGGCGGACCTCCTTGTGAGGCCGATGATTGCCAACCTCTCTATGGAGATGGTCACCAGAAACAGCAGCAGTACGGTCCAGGAGAACCCCTTTGTGACGGTGAGGATTGCCAACCGTTCTATGGCGACGGCGATCAGGAACAAAATCAGCACCAGTATGGTCCAGGCGGACCTCCTTGTGAGGCCGATGATTGCCAGCCACCAAACGGTGATGGTGATCAGGGGCAGAGCCAGCACCAAAATACCGAGCAAAACCAGTCTCAGGAGGATACCCAGAATCAGAACCACGAGCAGAATGGCGGAGGATCAGATAACTCGCAATCGGGCAGCATAGGAAATCCTGGTGATGCTGGGAGTCCGGGTGATTCGAACGGTTCTGACGCGACCAACAGTGGAGGTGGGTCAGGTAGTGGTGGCTAATCGGATGGTAATTAGATTTTGGAGAGGATCACCTAAGACCAGCATTACTTAAGAGACAAGGCGATCTGGTACCGGCGCTCACGTTGATGGAATGGGTCTGGCAAACAGAGAATATAATCTCGATGGAGATTTAGATTTCTTCTTCTCAAACAACGATCCCCTACAGCTTCTACACAACCAGACGAGCCAGGGTAGTCCTACATTAATAGACGTTGCCTCAACTGCCCGCGTAGATTTCCCAGCCACCGGAGGGGAGCTACTTTCTTTGATTACGATCACGATGGCTGGCCAGATATCTATCAAAACACGATGAATTCAGAGCCAACCCTATCAACCAGACTATACAAGAATGGGGGCGATGGAACCTTCGTGGATGTATCTGATATATCGGGAACGGCAGACAATGGAGCATCGATTGGTTTGGCATATGTGGACTATGATCGCGATGGATGTCTCGACTTTTTCGTTGGCAATTGGGTCGAGGCTATGCCCTGTATAGAAATGAGGGCAACTTCGGTGTGAATAATCATGGGCTGGGATTTCGTCTTTTGGGAAGTGGACCGATTAGCCACGACGCGGCAGGCATTCGGGTCTATGTCACCACAGATGACGCTCACGATTAGTTGTAGAAGATATAGAACGATTCGGGCCCGTGCGCTGGCAACGATCCGGCTCTCCACTTTGGGCTTGGTCAGTCGGCTCTAGAAGATGTAACCATAGTCTTAGAGCAAGAACCCGAAATTAGCGCATTGGAACAGGAGTGGACGTTTTTCTATCCGCTCCGGAGCAATGCTTTCTACTTGCCATCGGTTACCTATCGGCTGTAGGAGGCGTTCCTTTAACTATTCTCGCCGAAGGTATCCAATTTCTACTAGGTCAAAGCGGCTGCAATACAACCACCTTCCTTCGGTTGGTGGCTGGTTTCGAGCGGTTGGATGGAGGGGAGATACGGATCGGTACCGATGTCATAGCCAGGACAGACTTGCATGTTCTGGCCGAACAGCTGCACATAGGCATGATAATTCAAGATAAGCCAATATCGTAACCCCACCCTGGCTGAGAACGTTGGCTTCAGAGTCAATGTCTGAACTGGTCACTCTGACAAGCATGCTCGGACTCAATTACTGATTACCCTCGTCATTCTCGACTGCCAGGGCAAACGAATGCCCCATATGCTCTCTGGTGGAAAGCAACAACGAGTTGCTCTTGCTCGAGCTCTGGTGATTGATCCCCGTGCCCTAATGTTAGACGAGCCCTTCTCCAAATGAGACGCCGCAAATCGCACTGAGGTACGCACACAGCTAAGATACTTGCTTCGCTTAATTGGCACCATAACCACATTCGTCACTTTCAACCAGAAGGAGGCGCTCAATATTTGGTGATATAATTGCCTTTATGTGCTCTGGACGCATCGAACAAGTCAGCAGGCCGGAAGAGAATTTCCTTCGACCGCGAACTCGTTTTATGGCCGCGTTCTTGGGCCAGACCGACATCATCCCAAGTCAAGTAAACGGCATTGGCCACGATAAACCAATTGGTCACCTGAATCTTGCTAAATCTCTTCCGATTGGTACTCACTTGGATGTAGCGCTATGCCCAAACCACATTGCATTGAATCCCGGTGAAAACGGCAATAGCTGGATCTTCTCACGGTAGCTTCTGGTCATAGCCATTCTTTATCGCGTCGTCCGATCCAACGTCGAAATATCCACAGTTGGCAACTACACCAGGTCGACTCGCTGCGGGCCACTTCAATTCGGGCGACGCTCCGGTCGGGGGATTAGTCCCTGCCGTTAGTGAAGGACAGGCGCATGATTTGTCGCCGGATCAAGATCAAGACAACCGGTAGAACCAAGGCCATCAGCAACACATCTAGAACCGTACATTTGCTTGGGCAACACTAACCGACTTCATTGTCAGCAGATTTGTTTGTAAAGAGTTCATTTAAATCAGAGTCATCTAAGGCTTCTATTACAACTAACGATTTAACTGTGGAGGTATGATTATGAGCGTGGACGATGTCCAAGTAAGACAGCGGATCGCCATTTTGAGGCGGGCATTACCCATGATCATGGTCCTGGTGGTGGTAGTTTACCAGCTTGTTTTAGCACGCTGGATTAGTAATTCTTTTGGTCATGAGATTCACTATGGGATTGAGATTCTCTTCTATGCTACTGTTGGGCCGCTACTAACATACTGGACATTGAAGTTGATTGATCAGTGGCTGGCTGAGAAGGAAGTGGCTGAACGAAAAGCAAGCATTAACGAGTACCGGTTGGCTTCAATCACTTCTGCGTCCGCTGACGCAATCATCAGCGTTGATGAGAGCGGCAAGATCGATTCTTGGAACAGGGGTGCTGAATCGCTCTTTGGGTATTCGTTTGAGGAAGCCCGAGATCAACCGTTTTTCACGTTGCTTAAGGGTGGAGAAGCTGCTGAAGAAGAATTCCGCTGGTTGGAAAAGGTTGTGCAGGATATCGGTTTCTTGCGTGGACACGAGACTACTTATCTCGACTCACAAGGACGTTCTGCAGACGTGGAAATGACGGCTACATTGCTCCCAGCCGCAAAAAGAGGATCTTCCAGTATTTCGATTATTCTGCGCGATATTACCTTGCGTAAACGGCGAGAACAGGAGATCCGGCGGCTTAATGCCAACCTAAACGAGCAAGTCGTTGAGAGAACGAAAGAGCTGGCCGATAAAGTCGAGGAACTGGCTCAAGCCAACGTCGATTTGCAGAGGCTTGATCGGATGCGCTCTGAATTTGTCTCCCTTGTTTCCCACCAGATTCGGGCGCCATTGACTAATATGAGTGGTTCCGTTCAACTTATGCAGACCAATTGCGGCTCAATTAATCCAACCTGCACACGCATGTTCTCGATTCTCGAGCAGCAAACAACGCGTCTTGATCGCCTAGTAAAGGATGTTTTGAACGCTTCCAGATTAGAGAACGGGGAGCTATCCTTACAGCTTGAAGCAGTGTCTATCTTGCCGGTTGTAGGCCAGGTGGTCGAACAGGTTCGGGCGGGATATAACGGGCGGATCATTCTAGAGCCGATCAAACCTGGATTGCCCATGGTTTTCGCTGACCGAGATCGGGTATCAGAGGTTCTAACTAACTTACTCGACAATGCTAACAAATACTCACCTTCCGATAGCAAAATTGAAATTGATGTCAGCGCTGACCAGCTCGAAGTCAGGGTATCCATTCGCGACTCTGGTCCGGGCTTTCCGCCGGAAGATATGGATCGGCTTTTTGACAAGTTTTATCGTACTGATGGCAGCGACGCACAATTAGCTTATGGATACGGCCTCGGACTCTTCGTCTGTCGGCGTCTGATCGAAGCTCAAGGTGGACGCATCTGGGCCGAAAATCATCCGGATGAAGGAGCCGTTTTTACATTCACGCTTCCCGTATGGCAAGAGAAAGATGAACAACAGAAAGATCTTATTAGTTGACGACGACGAGACGCTTCTAGAACTATTAACCGATCAGATTCGCGCTGCCGGTTATCTTCCATTAACGGCAAACAGTGGAAAAGAAGGTCTTAAACGGGCGAGCGAATCGATGCCCGACTTGGCAGTTCTGGACGTTATGATGCCCGGCATGGACGGCTGGCAGGTATGCCAAGAGCTGCGGGAGAGATCGTCCATGCCCATAATAATGCTCACCGCCAAAGGAGAAGAGTACGACAAGTTGCGCGGTTTTCATCTTGGCGTTGATGATTATATAACCAAACCCTTCTCCTTTGCGGAACTCGTAGCCCGGATAGGAGCCGTTTTGTCCCGGACCTCTTCTGCAACCGAGG
>DASRZI010000469.1:0-3447 GCA_035686605.1 Candidatus Zixiibacteriota bacterium | reverse complement strand
TGTCTGACGAGGAACCAAAGCATAAGAATTTCCTACTCCAAAAAAGATAAAGCAGGATTGTATCAAAGTGTTGGTTAGAGGCATGAGATAGGCAATTCTCTCGAGTGGGGTGTTGTGTGATCCTAATATTTGCATACTACGAGGGCGGAGACGGGGATCAGCCCCTACAATGGGTTGAGATGGTTAGTCGACCTGGATGATCACGCTTGGAGAATATTTGACCGTCTGATTGAATTTCAGGATCTCAGGGTGGTGATCGCGTAGGCAGCAAGGCCGCTCGGCGTTCACCAGTCACCGGTGAATCGCTCGGTGAAAAGTGGTTGGTTGGAAGGGGGAAAACTTGGACCCGGAAAAACCAGTCAAATTCGAATTCGCACGTCTTCTGTAAGACGAATTCAGGAGAAGCTATTCGGCAAATCTAATACATAAATAATTACGGTCGACAGTCTCATGAACTGTCGACCGTTTCCGCACCCGTTGCGGTTATTGCACCTTAACAACGCAACATCAACGGGCGCTTAGCGGAGAGGGTGGGATTCGAACCCACGACCCGTTTCCGGGTACACGATTTCCAATCGTGCGCACTAGGCCAACTATGCGACCTCTCCAATTTCCCGAGAATTATAGCAGAGGGGTGTAGGATTTACGATTAAACCAGTGGTAGAAGTGACCTTCGAAGATTGAGCTCAACCGGTTGTTTTTGGTCGATTTCTGTCTCGTCGAAGATTCGCGGTTTGGCGAGGAGCGGAGATTTGGCATGTAGTATCACCAGCCGATAGCTGCTCCATCCTTGCGAGGTTCGCTGCCGCCGATAAGGACCTGGTTTGCGGTATCTCGGACGATGATCTGCCCGCCGCCAAAACCCACATCAGCCGCCTTTTCACCCCTAAGAATTTCGTGCCCCCGCCTGGAAAGTTCCTGGGCAACAGAGTCAGGAATGCCGGACTCTAAAGCCACTATTCGATCTGCGAGCCAACGAAAACGAGGGGCGTCCAACGCGGTCTGGGGATCCATGCCAAACTCGACCAGGTTAAGACCGACCTGAAGATGGCCTTGGGGCTGCATAAAGCCCCCCATCACGCCGAAACTGCACCACGGCTCGCCCTGAAAAGTGATAAATCCGGGAATGATCGTATGGTACGGCCGCTTGCCGGGAGCAACCTGGTTTGGATGACCATCTTCCAGGGTGAAATTCGCGCCGCGGTTCTGCAGCAGGATCCCCGTGTTTCCCGCCGTAAATCCACTGCCAAATCCCTCGTATAGACTTTGGATCCAGCTCACCAGATTGCCGTCTTTGTCAGCCACAGTCAGATACACAGTATCTCCGGCCTGCCTTGGGCTGCCCGGGACAGGGTCTAGCGCATTATCCATTGAGATTTGAGCCCGGCGGATGGAGGCGTATTCCTCGCTAAGCAGCTCAGTCACCGGTAGGCTCGACATCCTTGGATCGCCGATATAGACCTCCGCATCGGCAAACGCCAGCTTGGTAGCTTCGATAAGCAGGTGCCAATAATCTGGCGATCCGTAGCCTAACGCGCGGAGGTCAAAGCCACGGACGATGTTCAAAGCCATCAGGGCCACTACTCCCTGGCCATTGGGAGGAATCTCATAAAATGAGTAGCCGGACCGGTAATGGGTGCTGATTGGCTCTACCCATTCAACATCGTAGGTCCTCAGGTCCTCATCGTCCAGCAGACCGCCGGCTTCCTGGACAGTGGCGGCAATGGCAAGGCCGATATTTCCTCGATAGAAGGCGTCAGCGCCTTCGTTGGCTATGGATTCAAAGCTGTTCGCAAGCTCAGGATTGATAAAGACCTCTCCCGTTCGTGGAGATCGACCACCGGGCAGCCAGACACGCTGAGAATCTGGGTATTTGTTCAACAAATCAGTTGAGTGAGCCCAAGCCTTGGCGATCCGCTGGCTAACCGGATAACCATCTCGTGCGTAGTTGATGGCTCTCCCTAATATAGATTTCAAGGGCATCGTGCCAAAACGATCGACGACTGCTTCCCAGCCCTTCACGCTTCCTGGAACCGTGATCGACATGGGTCCGCTTTCCGGCATGTCGCGCCAGCCTAACGAATCGAGCTTGTCAGCTGTCATCATCCGTGGCGCTGGCCCGCTGGCGTTGATACCGTACAGTTTGTTATCGGCGGCGATCCACATCAAGGCAAAGGCATCTCCCCCAATTCCTGTCGAGCACGGTTCCAGAACGCACAATGCCGCCGCTGTAGCGATAGCCGCATCCACGGCGTTTCCGCCCGCTTGAAGAATCTCCACACCAGCCTGGGCAGCCAAGGGCTGGCTTGTGGCTGCTATTCCGTTGATTGATAGGACATTTGAGCGGCGACTTGGAAAATCGAAGGTTTCATACCGCATAATTCACCTACTACTGATTGTCACTTCGATGTGAAGTCGTGCTGGTAGACGATCTAAATAGTCTATCCAGGGTTTGCTTCAACATAACCACTTGACTGGAACAATTGTTCGTGTTATATTATCGAACATATGAGCTGTTTTGGTAAACAACTGGTGCAAGTATCGCTGTTAATGCCACTTGTTCAGGAGAAGAAATATGACTGACGCAGAGAAATTATCAAAAAGGCAGCAGAAGATCCTGGAGTATATATCGAAGTATATCCATGATTCTGGTCGTCCGCCCACAATAAGGGAGATTGGTAAGGCGGCAAGCATATCCTCGACTTCAGTCGTTACCTACAATCTCAATAAGCTGGACGAAAGAGGATTCTTGGACCGCGATGCTGAGGTTTCGCGGGGGCTGCGATTAACCGAGAAGGCCGAAAGGCTTTTTGGCAACCTGGTAGATGCGGCACAGAATCTTATCCGCATACCGCTGTTGGGAGATATCGTCGCCAGCGAACCTGTGGAAGTGGGTCACGAGAACTTCTCCGTATATGACGAAGAGGACGCAGTCGAACTCAGCCGAAGCATGCTTAACGTTAGGAATACCGAAGATCTTTTTGCGCTCAGGGTCAGTGGGGACTCAATGATTGATGCCATGGTCAACGATGGCGACATCGTCGTCATGCGACAGCAGGATACTGCTAGAGACGGCGATATGGTAGCAATCTGGCTGACTCCTGGCGATACAACAACCCTGAAACATATCTTTTACGAAGGCGATCGTGTCAGGCTGCAGCCAGCCAACCCGACTATGGATCCGATCTACGTCTCCCCTTCAGAGGTTAGGGTCCAGGGTAAGGTCATGATGGTCGTTCGGAATACAGCTTAACGCTCGATTGGTGAAAACAGACAAATCCGGTGGACGACCTAATCGTCGTCCCCCTTTTTTCGGGTATCAACAGCACATTTGTTCTGTTTTGTGTTGGCATTTGCAGATGATTGTGCAGTCGTCTGAGGATGGAATGCAAGAATAGTCTGGTAATAGAGATTTCATTGAACGAACTTCTTTCTGGACCTTCTGAA
>DASRZI010000468.1:0-11173 GCA_035686605.1 Candidatus Zixiibacteriota bacterium | reverse complement strand
CTGGCGCTAAACCGCTGAAGTTACCGGCGAAGCCAGACTATAATCACCCTTGGCGGCGGCAAGGGCGAGCTGCCTTCCGTCGACGTCAACAGCTCGAAGAACAAAACCAACAAGAAGGCTCATGAAAGCTATGGTGACATTTTTATTGAACAGTATAGGGTGACATTGTCACTGACGTCTAACACCCCATATCTGTAATTCGTTATTGTTCAGCGGATCGGTCACCCATAGAGGGCCGGAAGAAGCGAGGCTAATACCGGGGGCAAAATGAGGCAGGGGCTGAAGGGCCAATCCTGTCCCTGGCCGGGCTGTTAGTCAATTGGGAGTCGGGCCCAATATCCAAGTCAAACTGTCTGCTGATTTCTGGCATCCGACGGGCGCTCTAGCCGCCAAAACTGATACCAGCGTTTCCGATAGATGGCGTTGAGCTAACTTGGAAGACGTACGTTCTGAACACCTTTCCCCCCTATCAAGCTATACATCACTCCGCTATCCGCTGGCACTAATCGGTATCCTGCGGGCGCTCTGGCCTCCAGACCTGCCACGAGTGGCGGCTGTATATATGCATACTGCAACACAACGGCGGCGAATATGCCGCTGACTTGTTCAAGTCAAAGCTGTCAAACTGGAGTCATGAGCGCCAGAAGTTGGTAGCTCAAAAAGAAACACCACTTGCGGACTTGGCAGCTTCCAAGCTATCTGGAGCTGATAGAGAGGCCATCAAAGCGGTCGCTTTGGACATCAAACTAAAGATGCAAGATCCCACTTTCGAACAGAAGCGCGCACTTTTTGACATGCTAGACGTTCGGGTAGAATTAGAGTGGAGAGAAGATGATAGAGGAATTACGGTTACATGCGGGCTGAGACTGACAGAAGACGGGCAGAGGATACCGACCTGGCAGAGTCTCTCGAACCTAGGGCGAAAGTATTCGTCCACAATGACAGCGTCACGCCCTATGATTTCGTGATTATCGCCCTGGTAAAGTTCTTCAACTTGGATCCCCACAGAGCCGAGCTCGTTACTTTGACCGCGCACACTTCAGGCATTTCGTTGGTGGCTGTTCTCCCTCTCGGAGATGCTCGTAAAAAGGTCGGTCGTGCTCAATTTGCCGCCAGCCTTGAGGGATATCCGCTCATGTTTACTATCGAGCCAGAATAGATTAGGGTCAATTTGGAGAAGCTAACCATTCGCGCATAGTGTATGATTAGATGACAGAAATCTTCCGAATCACTTTTACAAACGTTACTGTTAACATCGCAACCAATTGGAGCAAGAAATGACCATCAATTTAAGCGGCTCCGGTCCCCTCGGCCGAAGCCTTATCGAGCGAGATTCATCAAGTCTCTCCCCATCTTACGCCAGGGAATACGCCCTTGTGGTTGACAAAGCACAAGGCTCCGAACTTTGGGACGTGGATGGAAACCGGTATATCGATTTCATGGCGGGTGTCGCCGTTTTGAATGTTGGACACCGCCACCCGTATGTGGTTAAGAAGGTCCAGGAGCAGATTGACAAATTCTGGCATATTTGCCTGGCAGATTTTTATTATCCTCAGGCCGTCGCCCTGGCGGAGAAGCTCCAGGCCATCGCACCGATGGATGATACCCTCGTTTATTTTGGAAATTCCGGAACCGAAGCGGTCGAAGCGGCCATCAAATTGGCCATGTACAAGACGGGCCGGTCGAAATTTATTGGTTTCCTTGGGGGGTTTCACGGCCGTACACTGGGTTCTCTGTCCTTCACCTCCAGCAAAGTTGTGCAAAGGGCCCATTACCAGGAGGGTGTAAAGGTCTTTCACGTTCCGTTTCCGGATCCATATCGACCTTTGCTGAATGTTTCTGAGGGCAAGGACAATGGGGACGCTGTCATCGAGTATATTGAAGGTGAGCTCTTCCGCAATCTGATCTCGCCAGACGATATTGCAGGTATACTGGTCGAGCCCATCCAGGGTGAGGGAGGTTACGTCATTCCCGATGCAAATTTCTTCCCCAGATTGCGAGACCTGTGTGATAGATATGGGATCTTGCTTATCACCGATGAGATTCAAAGCGGCGCTGGGCGCACTGGAAAGTGGTGGGCGACCGATCACGAAGGCATACAGCCTGATATCCTATGTTTTGCCAAAGGTATCGGCAGCGGCTTACCCATTGGGGGAATCATCGCCAAAAGCGAGCTGATGTCATGGAAACCAGGCTCCCACGGCAGTACCTACGGTGGTAATCCAATCGCGGCCGTATCCGCCCTGGCGACTCTCGAGGTCATTGAAAATGAGGGCATCTTAGATCAGGCCAAAGAAACCGGCGAGTACATCATGGATGCGCTGGCCGAAATCCAAGCCCGGCATCACACAATTGGCGATGTACGAGGCCGCGGGCTAATGATCGGAATTGAGTTCGTCAAAGATATAGAATCCAGAAAAAGAGACCCGGTTATCCGTGATCAGGTTATCCAAACTGCCTTCGAAGCAGGGCTGCTGCTAATCCGGTGTGGACCCAATTCCATCCGGATGACGCCGCCGCTCAACGTTCCGAGGGATTTGGTGGACGAAGGCCTGATGATTTTCGAGAAGGCCCTAACCTCTGCCGAGCGTCATTCCAGCGGATAAGAGGAACTACAGATGGCTGCTCCTGTCAGAAAGAAGATCGAGATCCTCAAAGCAAGCATCCGCCTGGGTGTCATTCCAGCTATGGCCACCCCTTTACGGAGCGATGGGCAGAGTATCGACGAGAGCGGGATCCGCTCTCTGGTTGATTTTCTAATAGACGCCGGTGTAAAAGGATTGTTTGTTGGCGGCACGACGGGTGAGGGAATTCTAATGAGCGAAGATAGCCGGATGCGATTGCATGCGTGCGCCATGGACGCCATCTCGGGTCGTGTTCCAGCTCTGGTTCATATCGGGGCCAATACGTCATCCCAGTCGATCCGGCTAACGCAGCACGCGATAGAGATCAAAGCTGACGCAATCGTAGCTGTGACACCCTTCTTTTATCCAATACACAATGAAGCGCTGATCGATTACTACAGAACATTGGCTGAAATCGCGCCGGAGATACCATTGTTCGCCTATGATATCCCCCAGATGGCGATCAATGGCGTAGCCCCCGAGTTGATTCACCCGCTTCTTGACAAGGTGCCATCATTCGCTGGACTGAAGAGCAGCCGTCCTGATGCCCAATTTATTCGCAGTCTTGTAGACAAGGCTGCTGGAAGGGCAATAGTTCTGGCGGGAAATGAACGGATCGCTTTAGGCTCACTAGCCCTTGGGGTAGATGGCCTAATCAGTGGATTGTCAACCGCCGTTCCAGAGCCTTTTGTGGCGATGACACGCGCCTTCGCAGCCGGAGACATCGAACAGTCGAGGTTGGAACAAAAGCGGATAAACCGGATCATCGATTTGATCCCTGCCGGGGCTCGCATTGGGGCCATCAAGACCATCTTGCATGAGAGAGGCTTTTCCGCAGGACCTGCCATCCCGCCACGACCTATGCCAGATGCGGGATGGACTGCTTGGGATCGTATCAAAGACGAATTGATGGCAGCTTAGGGGGTTCCAGAAGTAGATCCCGTTTTTTCGACTTGACGGATCAGACTTCTAGACTAACATTACTTTTACCTCAATATCAGGTACGTAATGAACAGTCGCAAAAGATCAATAGCCAATATCATCATCAACGAGGATCGTCCAACGGATTTGTGTTTTGACGATATATACACCTGGGTGATATGGCAGTTTCCGAGAAAAAGGGGCAAGTGGCTTTGCGGCGCGATCCGCCCGCCTATAGCCAGCCATAGTTGGCTGCCGGCGTTGATAAAGCCAGCCGAGAATATCGTGCAAGTTCATGGCTATGCTGAACGAGATTTCGATTCACCTCAAGAAGCTTTAGATTGGTTGATAGCTTCCAAAGCCGGTTAAGCCGCACGAACTTGCAGCCCGCATTTGTGGGAGTCAGCTTTCCGTCCAAACTCCGCTTCAAATCATCCGGATTCTATCCTGCATACAAAATTGTCAGATGCCAGGAAATATGCTATTCTTGATTTTTATGTCAAGTTGATAAAACTTTAGCAGCAATAATCTATGAGCAGAATAATCAATCTCAACAGCCCGGGGAAGATACGCAGTCAAAACCAACGTACGATTGCTGAGATTCTCAGGCGTATGTCGACAAAGGCATCACTCGATGATGAATCGAAAGACATGTCCGCAGCCCTGGTCTTTTTGCTTCGAGAGATTTACGCGGGTGTAATTGGTTCGATCGAAGCATGGGAAAAGCGCGGCTATTGGATGAAAGCAGATCGTTTTATGCGGGATTGGGAGTGGACTAACGAGACGGCTTCCAATCTCGAAGATGTGATCCGCAATGATGCTTGGGATTTGTTACCTCAATTGCTGGCGGAGATGATACCCCATTCGGCGGGGATAGAACTCAAGAGGCTAACAAGACCACCATCAGCCTGGAATGGAGCCCATCGCAAGCTGTTAGAAGAGCCGCCCAGTGAATCTCCTTGGTAGTAAGAGGCTTTCTATCTTTTCCCTCATCTTGACCATTGTTTTATTGGTCTCCTGCTCAGGAGACTCCATTCCTTCAACCTCCACAGCACCCCCTGCTCAGGAAGCTATATCATCGAGCACCCCATATCCAACGTTGCTGCCAACAAACACCCCGAAAAACACGAGGCAGCCAGCAAGAATCATCATTCCTACGTGGACTCCCATCCCCACCAAGCTGCCAGAACCAATGCCGACGTCCATCCAGAATCAGGCTTCAAGCTCTTGTGACTCATCAGGCCGGGTCGAAATTGGCCGGTTCCCGAGTACGATCGTCGGCTCAGATAAAGACTATCGGATTTACTTTCCACCTTGCTACGGTCAAGATGGACGAACCTATCCAACAATTTATCTATTTCATGGCGGAGCACATACTGATGAACACTGGATTAATTTGGGCATTGATAAAGTGGTCGAAGAGATGATCGAAAATGGCGATATCCCACCGATTCTGATCGTAATGCCCGATGGCGGTGAGCTAGCGAACAATTCTTCAGGCGGTACACGTTCGTTTGAAGGATTATTTGTTGACGAATTACTACCGTTCATCGAGACAAATTTCTGCGCCTGGTCTGAACCAGCAGGACGAGCTATCGGGGGTATCTCGCGTGGTGGGTATTGGGCCCTTGAGATCGCCTTCCGGAATCCAGAATTGATAGCCAGCGTTGGCGGACACAGCGCCGCGCTGCTGGATACCGATGCTGGCCCTAAAACAAACCCCCAGGAAACAGCATTAACCAACGATCTGGGCGATCTCAGGATTTACTTTGATATTGGCCAGCAAGATTGGCTCATCAATGAGATTCAGGATCTGCACGTCGATATGAGTGAAGCTGGGGTTCAACATACCTGGGTTTTAAATGAAGGACAGCACGTAGAAGAATATTGGAGCGATCACCTGGAGGAATATCTTGAATGGTATGCCCAGCCTTGGCCTTCAGATAGAGATAGCTACCCACTCTGCATCCTCGAATCCGGCGGACCAGAATAGAGATAATTGTTAAAAATGATCTACTTGACGGCCCTTGGGTTGGTCTACTAGCCTTACTTCGCTTCAGCCGGCTCCCCGCCGAAAACTTAACCACATCAAGAAAAATAACACAAAAACGGCCAGAATTAGCAGAATTATCAGCTTTGCCAGTCCGGTTGCGAAGATGGCTACCAGGCCGAAGGCCAGGCTCAAGGCGTAGTAGCCTACGACAATCGTCTTAGTGGGTACTTGCTCGTCGAGCAGCCGGAAGTGAAGATGTCCCCTGTCTCCATAGAACGGGCTGCGACCAGTTCGTATTCTGTCGGTGACCCGCCACATGCCATCCAATATCGGAACCGCCAATACGAGCAGGGCAGTAGCGATCTTTGCCGGAGACAATATGGCCAATGTCGCCAGGTTGTAACCCAACACATATGCCCCGGCAGTCCCCAAGAATATTCGGGCCGGTGCGAAGTTATACGGCAAGAATCCAACCAGGGCACCAGCCAGGACCAGTGGAAATGCCGCAACGGCATCCTGGCCGAGCCGGTAGCTGTGCCAGGCAAATACCATGGCAGCTATCGTACCTACTCCAGCAGCCAAACCGTCAAGGCCGTCCAACCAGTTTACCGTATTTATAACCCCGACGATCCAGAGGATAGTGATAACGAGAACCAGCGGGAACGATTCGATCCAAACAGCGCTGCCGGAGATGGGATTGGTAAAAACTTCGATGAAAACAATGTGGGAAATCGCGATTCCAGCTCCAGCCAGTTGGATAAGGAACTGCATCCACGGTGGTAATTCTCGGAAATCATCTATTAATCCACCAGTGAACACAACCAGTGTGCCAATCACCACACCGCGAAGCCTCAACGCATCATCGCCCGAGGGAGGCATAATCAGGTAGACCGCGGCAATCCCGGCAATAAAGGCAATCATCACCGGCAAGCCACCTAGTTTTGGAACTGGCATCTTGTGACGCCGCCGGCCCCCGGGTTTAGCTTCGACTCCCCACATTTTTGATAGACGAATGGCAGCCGGTGTGACTGAAAAGGACACCAACAAGGCGATCAAGAATATGATGAGGAATGATGTCATTTACTCAAGTTATCAAGAGTATTCCGCAAAATTAACTGAAAATGACAGCCACGTATACTTGGTCTAGGCGGTACCGAATTGCCTGTCACCAGCGTCGCCAAGACCAGGGACGATAAAACCCACATCATTTAGATGCGAATCCACTTTGGCTACGTAGATGTCGACGGTTGGATGGGCAGATTGGAGAGCTTCGATCCCCTCCGGAGCGGCAAGAATACCAATGAACTTGATCCGGTCAACGCCCCAGCTCTTAAGAGTAGAAACTGCGGCGACGGCCGAACCACCTGTCGCCAGCATAGGATCGAGGACCAAACATATCTGGACAGTCGGCTCTACCGGCAGCTTGTTATAGTAAGCTACGGGCAGCAGCGTTTCCTCATCCCGATAAAGTCCGAGATGCCAAACTTCTGCACCTGGCATCATCTCCCAGACGCCATCGACCATACCCAGTCCGGAGCGCAGAATCGGCACCAATCCAACTTTCTCGAGAATCGTATAACCATCCGCCGGTCCCAAAGGCGTGGTCACAGTGGTTGGCTCTAGAGCTAGATCTTGAGTCGCCTCATAGACTAGCAAAAGGGTGATCTCCCGGACAAGTTCCCGAAAGATCTTTGGATCGGTTGAGGTCTGCCTGAGCATGGTGAGTTTTTGTTTAACAAGCGGGTGTTGGGATTCTAGGACATTAGCCATTAATTTCTCCTCTTCGATAGTATGAACGATTTTACGGTGTAAAGCGGGGATGGTCGAATGAATTGTACTTCAATCGAATCCGGCAAATATTTCGTCTCCGACTGACGACATTATCCTGGCAGCCTTTCATACGCAACTCAAAGCTGTTATCGTATAATGAGACCAACAATGAACGAGCAACCAAGGCGCAACAGCGCCATCTCTCCAAGCAAAAGACCGGAAGATAAAAGCCTGGACAGGCTTCTCCGCCCACAATATCTGTCTCAGTTTATTGGCCAGGACAAGCTCAGGGCCAATCTCAGCATCCTGATTGAGGCGGCAAAGGGACGTGAAGAATCCCTGGATCATGTTTTGTTTCATGGTCCACCAGGTCTTGGGAAAACTACTCTGGCCCACATCGTTACCAACGAGATGGCGGTGAGCATCCGTACAACATCAGGTCCGGCAATCGAACGAGCTGGCGACCTGGCAGCGATTCTGACAAACCTCAGGGCTGGAGACATACTGTTTATCGACGAAGTTCACCGTCTGGGCCGGGCCGTGGAAGAGATCTTGTATCCGGCTATGGAGGATTTTGCCCTCGATATCGTCGTCGGAAAAGGACCTGGCGCGAAAAACGTCCGTCTGAGGCTTCCAAGATTCACCGTTGTTGGCGCAACGACACGCCTAGCCCTCCTGACCGCTCCTCTGCGATCGCGATTTGGGGCCATGTATCGCATGGATTTCTACGACGACCTGGCTATACGAGAGATCGTACTCCGGGGCGCCGGAATCCTGGATGTGCCCATCGATGAGGGTGGGGCTACAGAGATATCCAAGAGAGCTCGAGGTACACCGCGTGTGGCGCTGCGACTCCTGCGCCGGGTGCGTGACTACGCCCAGGTTCGAGGTGATGGTCGCATTACCCGCCAGTCGGCGCTTGAGGCTCTTGTCCTTCTTGAAATTGACGAGCTTGGACTAGATGATTTAGACCGGCAGGTTCTGCTGGCGATCATAAATAAGTTCAACGGCGGCCCGGTGGGATTGGATACCATAGGCGCGTCAATCAGCGAAGAATCTGACACAATAATGGATGTCGTTGAACCCTACTTACTCCAGCTCGGATTTCTCGAGCGAACAGCCCGGGGAAGAATGGCTACAGGTCATGCTTACCAGCATCTGGGTATCGAGCAGCGGGAACAAGATAGAAGTGATGAGCAGCCGACCCTTTTTGACTAGTGTGCAGATCGTCGACGTGTGTGAGATTCGAGCTGACGATCAAAGCTACGGCGGCCGGAAATGACTGATTTCGCGAAAATCTTGATTATTATCGGCCTGGTGATCTCCTTCGCCGGAGTCGTTCTCTTGGTCGCCATCCGATATTTCCCATGGCTTGGAAATCTACCTGGAGATATCCGCCTAGAAGGCGAGAACTTCAAGGTCTATCTGCCCCTGGCGACGATGCTAATCATCAGTATCTTGGCCAGCGTCATTCTTAACATCGTTATTCGAATCTTCCGCCGTTGAAACGTGCAGAGCTGCCCGTTGAGCCGGACCGGCGCATCACCAATGCGCTTCTCCCCTGGATCAGGCAAGGCAAGAATGCTTCATCTCCCCCACCCTTCGAGAAAAACTTGATGGTCTGCCAACAGCCTAGCTCCTACATGTGACGTTCGATGCCCAAGACAACAGACTTTGATTACACGCTTCCCGAAGGAAGCATCGCCCAGAATCCATTGCAGCGCCGAGACTCCAGCCGGCTCCTGGTCCTGAACAGAGCTGATGGCACCGTTCAGCACAGGAAATTCAGCGAGATATCTGACTATCTGAATCCGGGTGATGTGCTTGTTGCCAATAACAGTCGCGTGCTACCTGCTCGCCTCTTAGGACACAAAGTGGAGACGAAGGGTAAGGTGGAAATTCTGTTGTTGGAGAAGCAAGATGGGGACGTGTGGCGTGTATTAGCCGGCGGCCGGAACATCATTCCGGGTCTCAGCGTCCAGCTCCATGACAAGGACGGACAAGATACCGATCTGGTAGCCGAGGTTGTATCTGTAGAAAACGGACCGATTCGCCGGGTCCGATTCAACAAGGCCATCGAACCTTTTCTCAACCAGGTGGGACACACACCACTTCCCCCGTACATCCATACTGCCTTGGCCGATCCCGAACGTTACCAAACAATCTATGCCAAACCTGAAGGATCAGCGGCAGCGCCGACGGCCGGTTTGCATTTCTCCCCGGAACTGCTGCTTCGTCTGCGCGACAAAGGTGTCATCTTTGAAGAGATTACCCTTCATGTGGGATTGGACACCTTCAAACCAGTTGAGACGGAGGACGCGGAAGATCACTCGATTCATTCAGAATGGTGCCGCATTACACCTGAATCTGCCGAAAGTATTAACAGGGCAAAGCTTGCGGGAGGTCGCATAGTCGCGGTCGGGACGACCTCGACACGAGTATTGGAAACCGCGGCGTTGCGCTCTGCCGGCGTTGCGGGCCCATTGTCCGGAATGAGCCTGCTAGATAACAGAGCCGCGGGAATCTCAGCTTGCGCCTGGCGGCCGGTGGCGGCCTACGAGGGTAAGACGGACCTCTATATCTATCCTGGCTTCCGCTTTCGTGCCGTGGACGCGATGGTCACAAACTTCCACCTCCCCAAGTCTTCTTTGGTCATGATGGTCTCTGCGTTTGCCACTCGCAACCAGATTCTGTCTTCCTACCGGATTGCGGTTGAGAAAGGCTATCGATTTTATTCTTTTGGCGATGCGATGCTGATTGAATGACTGAGCCCCCCACCCCACGGAGTCCAATCTAGGTCAGCGACTACTTTATGTTAAGTAGCTAAATCCAAATTCTGTTTGCTTATAATGGCCCTTATCTGCTCCATATGAATATCGTCGTGCCTGGCGAGCAGGAAAAGTATTTCGTGCAGCGACGTGGGACCAAAAAAAGCGTGCCTCCCTTGTCTTGCCCACGCATCCGGTTGGAGATCCTGAAGCATTTCTAGAGTGTCTTGGCGTCCCTTCATAAAATCAGTGAGGGCGATTAACCCATCCTGATCCTGATATTGTCGTATGTCTGCCCATTCATCGGCTGACACTCCAGGTAGAAAGGCCATATCTTCCCCCAGGATCGCCTTAAAACGGGCTTGGTGAACCTCTATCTCGACATCCCTTAAATGACAAACGACCTCAGTCAGCGACCATCCCCGATCCTCTGGTTGAAATCGCCAATCAATACCCGGTTGAGCCAAGGCATCTTTAATGCTTGTCGCCAGATCGGCCATCTGGTTTAGTAAATTTGGTACGGGAGGTGGTGCTTGCATAGGGATGTTACATATCTCTCGATATCAGGCATTAGGCTTGATATTGCCGGCTGATATTAGGTGATAAAACGAATCAAGAGTTCCTTTTCCGATCAGGTCAGGAAAATCGACAGGTGCTTTCTCCGGTTCCATGGTGATCCAGAACGTATGAAGTCCGGCAGATGCCGCACCGCTTATATCGTTTACCCAATCATCTCCGACCATAATCGCCTGATCGGGTTGAACTCCGATTTTGGACAGAATCTCATCATAATACTCGTGATGCGGCTTGCTGGCGTGCATGTTTTCGTAGCTTGTAACCAGCGAAAAATTATGTTCCGCCACAGGTATACCAGCCCAAGTTAATCTCTGCTCGATAGCCGTCATAGGAAAGAGTGGATTTGTGGCAATGACGACGCTATAACCCTGGTCAAGACAGCTATTGACCAGTTCCTTTGCTTCTGCCTTTTTGCGCGTCAAGGATTGCAGCTTACCGAACTCGTCCCTGTAAAACTTATCGACATAGGGCTCGAAGGTCGCTCTATCCAATCCAGTTCGATTACTGAAGGTGGACCAAAA
>DASRZI010000467.1:0-11767 GCA_035686605.1 Candidatus Zixiibacteriota bacterium | reverse complement strand
TCTGTCGATCTTCAAGGAAAGTGGCGATAAATCCGAATGTAACCATGAAGAGAAATAGGCCAGCAATAATCCGAGCTAGGTGCCATATACCTTCAATTGTTAGCCCAAACCATCGAGCGAAGTGGCCTAATGCAATATAGAATCCGCCTAGAAACGCGGGATCGTGTTTCTCTGGAGTGAAGGGGATTGTATAGAGCCAATGCCCTTCGAAGCCCTGCAGCATCTTTGCAAAGTAGCTTTGAGTATCCTCAGGGTTCATGATTATGCCGCTGAAGACAGTTCCCGGTTCTGAGAGTGCATAACCTAACGCGTACGGAACAGTAAGCAGCACCACGGTCGCTGCAGCTACTAATAAGGCAGCCAGCCATTCTCGCCTCTCAACGCCCGTCGTTTCAATTTCTGTGCTTGCGACTTCGTGTCCCATACGAATTATGATTGCTTCTATCCCGAAAAGCAGGTCGAGAATCAGGGTAGGCCATCTTTTATCTTGCCCAAAGCTGGAGTGATAGCCCGTGATAACGATCCAATGAACGACCCAGGTTTTAGCTGCTGATGTCTGATCCAGGTAGAGAGAACCCTATATGAATATGTAATCTGGATAGATATTATGACAACTCATTTGTTAGGAATAGAGTAACGGCTCCCTAATAAGGACACAACAGGAAAGAGGTACCTGAGTGTTTAATTGCTCAATGCCGACTCCTGATATCAGGTAACCAAGTGCTTGTCTTCGACACCCAATGCTGGCACCCAAAACTCGGCCCTCGTTCCTTGTCCGGCACTGCTCTGGAGAGTCAGCTCTCCGCCAAGCGTCTCTATGCGCTCGCTAAGCGTAGGCAATCCGATTGTCGAACGACGTTTGTCGTCTGCTGTTAGTCCTTCGACATCAAAGCCAGTGCCATCATCTTCAACGACAACCAAGACGCGTTCGGAATCCATATCCAATAGGATTTGCACGCTGCTTGCCTGGCCGTGAAGGCGAGAATTCGCCAGTAGCTCTTGGACCCCTCTAAAAATGGATACTTCGACGTGTTCCTCAAGACGGCGTTCGATACCAGTCACTGACATCGATACTGAAATATCGCTTTTATCTGCGACAGACTCGACATATCGCCTGAGAGTAGGAATAACCCCGAGATCATCAAGCATCATAGGTCTCAGATCAAAGATGAAGTCTTTAACCTCTCTAAAAGTCTCGGTTGCCGATTTTTTCAGTGCAATTAATTCAACCCTCGCCCGACCTGGATCAGTATCAAAGAAGCGCTGGCATATTTCAGCCTGGAGGATGAAATTGCTCAAAGATGATGCAGGACCATCATGCATCCGGCGCACCAGGCTTTGTCGTGCTGCTTCTTCAGATTGAATAACTCGTATGAAGCCTGACTGATCCGGTGAGCGCTGGCGGTATTTCGGAAGATCTTCCATTCCTTCAGTGGCATCTAGTAGAGATTTCTGAAGGGAAACAAGTCTTTCAAGGTTGTGATAGTCGCTTTCCAGCTTCTCAAGTTGCCCCCGCATCGTAAAAAGACGCTGCTGAGCATTTATCAATGACTCATATCCTTCCTTGATGTCCTCGCGCGGGATCGTATCGAAATTCGTCTGCAGCTGGCGTAGGTAAGTTCCAACTCTCGTATTCTGTTGGGAAAGGCGTTCGACTTCCGCTGCGCTCTGTTTTACCAGAATGCCAATCTCATGCATCTCGTTTAAGGTGCGTTCGTGTTCCTGGAAAGTTTCCTGGACTAGGTCTCGAAGTGAGAGTTCCTCGACGGGATCGATTTGCTCATCCATAGGTTTAACGCTCCAAAATAGGATGTGGTCACAATTGTAAAGACCGCTTCTGATTATCTATTGAGATCAATCGCGTCGAGATTTCTCCAGCCTGACCCACCCCCGACTCAAGGCATAGACGGCAGCTTGGGTTCGATCGTCGACGCTTAGCTTTCGCAATATCGCCGTCATGTGATTCTTTACTGTCTGGTGACTGATGCCCAACTCGTACGCAATTTCTTTGTTACTCTTACCATGTGTAACGTGTTCGAGGATCTCCATCTCCCGAGGGGATAATGGAATAAACGAGTCTTCGGCATCGGCCGCAAGCGGACCACTGATCCGCCCGACTTTTTCCTCGACCCACTTGATAACCTCGTCATGGGTCATCGTTCGCTCGCCGACCACAAAATAGCCTTCATGAACGGCCATAATGGTGCCAATGAGTGTTTCTGGTGTGACATCCTTTGGGCAATAAGCAGAGGCTCCAGCACGAATCGCATGAAACGCCTGTTCAATGTCATCATATCCGGTTATGACGATGAATTTCACCTCTGGCATGCGGGCTTTTAATTTACGAGTTACCTGGAGCCCCATGATATCTGGAAGGTTGATGTCCATTAAGACTGTATCGGGTTCAAGATCCGGTATTAGCTGCATTGCTACTTCGCCGTTGGCGGCTTCACCAATAACTTCCAGCCGAGAATCTGTTTCCAGGACATCACGAAGACCCTGTCGAAAAACAGGGTGGTCATCAACGATAACTAATTGGTGCAGTGCCACGCTTTTCCCCTCCACGCTGCCTAAAGTCCCATGGTTATTATGAGTTTCTCGCGACCCGACGGTCTATATGCTGGCTACTACCAGCAAGCCTCCTGAGAGTGGATAAAACTGAACGAATTGCGAGGGCAGTATACCATGAAGAAGTTAACACAGGCAAACCCTAGAAGGTCACTTACTCAGGAGATAGACCTCCATATTGTTAAGCCCCTGCTCTCTGGTCCATGCATAGTCGGTTGAGAATTCAAGCGTCGAATTCTCTCCCAGAACGAGCCTGTCGTATGTCCATCCTGGGGCGGTAACTAAGTAATCAGTTTGGCTCTCCGACACATAATCCATTAGGGCGTCTCTGTCAGAGAGGAGTGGGATAACTTCAGGAGATATCAGACCCGCCAGATCGAGGATAGGTCGTTCCGCAAAGTATCCAATAGCTCCTATATCGTGAGCGGCAACCAGTGCGTCAGACGGCGTGTTGTCCCTTATCCACCTTCCAACTGCAACCATCTCACCGTTCACAAAAGCCACATCTTGGGCAAAAACCTGTAGACCGAGAATTACGAAGATGAGGAGCAGAGCGACGAAGGTTAGGACCGCCATCCGGGTGAGGACAAAATCAAGGCGTTTCAGTGATCCAATACGGTCTCTGATTTTGGTGGTTAGATCGAGCCAGCCCGATATTCCGTATAGGATCCAGATCGGAATTGAGGGGAAAAGATATCGGCCGTGCTGGTATGTGACTGGAAGTCTCCAAGCATAAACGAATACAAGACCCGCAGCCCACAGAAGAGGAATGGTCAGATTTAGCTCCTTTCTGCGCCAATCCCGCCGTAATGCAAGAATGCCAGCCGCAATCACCCCAGGCAGCAGAAGTAGATGGGCGCCGCTGATCCCGCGCCAACCCTCCGCCGGTCCGCCCATAGACAAATAGACCAGCCTTAAAAACCGGGTTATCAGTGGCTGGCTATAGATAGAAGCATATTCCACTTGCTTGGCGTAGAAAGTATTGGGCCAGATATTACCACTCGACCAAAGATTGAAAGCAAAGTATGGAATCAGAGTGAGGAGCGAACCGGCTATCAGCAAAGCCAAGTTCTTTAAACGAGAAACCCAGTCTGCGCCAGATGCAAACATACCTACAGATAGCAAGGCTAGCATTCCCAGGCCTTCTGGTCGGGTTAATACCAAAAGACCAACTACAAAGCCAAGAAATATTGTTGATTTACCTCGACCTCTTACGTGCAGGCCATAGAGGTAGAAAATCTCAAGTTCGAGTGCTATGAACAGCATGGTTTCCATACCGCTGGCAGCCGACCACACGAATGGCCAACTCAAGACGATAACCAGCCCGATAACCCAGTCCAGGCCACTCCTCTTTGGCCAGAGCACGCTCCAGAGCCTCATAGCAGCAATACCGCTCCAGGTTAGGCACAGCCAGCCAAGGAAGAAAGCCCATAGAAAATAGGGCAGACCTATTACATAGCCAACGGCCAATAATATCGTCCAAAGTGGTGCAGTCGATCCGGCGCTGACTACGCCCGGTACGAATTCCCATTGGCCGCTTCGGGCCAGATTTCGAGCATAGGTGAGGTGGATCCAGCTATCATCCAATGGGAACCCAGCCTCGTCTGTCGTGCTGGTAATGCCTACATAGGCTATGACAACCAGGAAGGCCAACAAGGCAATAAGCCAATGCTTGCTCCTGCCAGAAAGTATCGCAGCAACACCGCTAGCCTTTGCCTCTTTGGGCTTAAGGATTTCGCTGTCGTGATGGTGTTCGGCTGCTGACATCGTTACGCTACCCAGCCCCACATAAAGAATTGTCCACTGAAGTAAAGCAGTATAGCTATCGACGGATAAATAACTATTCGCTTACGCCATGGGGTGGTGCCAAAACGACCCAAAATGATGAATGTTGGGAAAAAGGCCAGCGCATATCTCGAGAAGGAATACAGAGGTTTAAGTTCCGAGGTCGGCAGGAGAATAAACAATAGAAGTCCCGCTGAATAGAGACCGAATGTTGCTCCCAATTTCCGAAATGCCGCTATCGTAGTAGCAAATAGAAGCAAGGCACAGAAGAAATCGAAGAACAAGGTGAGGGCTGCCTCACCTTTGAGCATTTTCGCGATAGCCTGGAACATATCTACTCCCGGAACTCCTGTGGTCTGGTACCAGTATTGTTCGTATATATCTCCCAGGGGAGGAAGACCGGCAGAAGAACGCCAGAGAAGAAAAGCAGCGCTTCCTACAAAAGGAAGGAGAACGGCGATACCTGCGGGATCGATCTTCGATACTTTGAAATCACGCCGGCTCAAGTATTCATAAGCTAATGGAAGGACAAGTACGAGTCCAGTTAACCGCGTCAGTGATGCCAGCAGCCCTAAACAACCTGCTAACCAAAATCGATCTTTGCGTGCTGAGTATATTGAACCAACAGCCAGAACTATGAAGAGAGATTCCGAGTAGGCAGCCAGTAGGAAGAAACTGGTTGGAAAGATTGCCAGATAAACGATGGTTCGAACCGCTGATTCACTGTCAAGCTCACGAAGTGTCATTCGAAACAACAGGATCAAAACACCTAAAAACGCGATGTTGGATATGATGATCGCCCCCAGGAGATTGCGTTCAGCTTGAGGGAGTATCGGGCTGAGCACCCATCCGACTCCAGCCATGGCGGCAGGGAAAAGAGGAGGAAAAACCGAGTCATCTTCTGCCTCGTATCCGCTCTCGGCGATTCTCATGTAATGCAGGGTGTCAAAGCGTTGCCAGGGACCCAATATAGCCCCAGCTACACCTTCTGTGAATCTTGGTTGGTCCAGATAGGGTCGCAGGATTTCGTCCGGCATTTGAGGTTGGGGCCTGAACGCAAGGACGATCAATGCCCACAGAGTTAGAAACAACCGGCTGGCGGTAAAAACAATAAGCGCGCAGCGAATCGAAGGATCAGAGAGATTACGCCGCAGCCAGCTTTGAGATATCTGGTCCCGAGAGTCTGAGTTCGAATCTTTCATTCGGCTACTCTAAACCTTCGACAAACTGATACAGCTTAGTGTCTCCAAAAGCCTCGATTAATCTGATCCGGGGATCTGATGCCACGCCCTGATATATATCTTGAAGTGGCAATGGCGCATCTTTATCCAACAGCAAATGAGTCACCCCGTACCGGTTAGCAGCCTCGATGACGACGCTTACCGGCTCATTGGGCACACTCAATGAAGGCAGATCCGTATGGTAATTGACGGCCGGTGCGTTGCCGGCCATCACGATTGATCCGGCTGGTAGTTTCTCGCCGATTTGGAGGTATACGGCTGGATCTTGGCTTGATTCGGCCCTCGATTGGGAAACATAGAAGCCGAGAAATAGGGCCAGCATGATGAATAGTATTGAAAACCGCCTTTTGGCCTTTTCAGGGTCCCAGTGGGGAAGCCGGGAAGCTGTCCAATCCACGGCAAATCCAATCCCGGCTGCTGCTAGCGCTGTAGACCAAGGCCACAAAGCGCTGGACGAATGAAACACTGCGCCTCGCATACCTGGAAAGGTGAAAAGGATACTCATACTGAGAATCAGGGCCATAGCGTACCACACCACCGGACGGAGAAGTGCCCGCTTACCTGGTATTTTATAATACTTAGCTAAGGCGATGATGACGAATGGAACCAGGAATACGACTCCCGGTACGGCAATCAGAGTCTGGATCCCGACCCACAGAGACTCCAGCTTTGAGAGGAGGATATTCTCCCAGCCCCACGCAAGATAGCCGCTAAGGTTTATTGTGCGTCCGTAGGCGAAGAGGTCGTCATAGGTAGTCAGAAGCATGCTCTGAAATCCGACCGTTGAGAGGGGGCGGTTCATTACTGTCCAATTTCGCACAAACCAGCCGCCCATGATTATCAAATATCCGCTAACAAGCAAGACCAGGTTTACTCCAGACTTTTTGAAACTTACCTTGTGAGACTGGCCACTATCATTTACTTTCTGAGCCGTTCTTCTCAAGCTAATGAGAGCAACGGTCCAGATCGCCAACGCTATGACAAGCAAGAGAATGCCATCAGCCCTAGTCAGATGGGCGAAGCCGGCAAAAATTCCCGCCATGAACCAGAAGATCCATGGTCGATTCTGAGCTAGCTGCATGATCCGAGAAGATCCAATTGGTTCCAATTGGCTGGCTCCAACTATTCCCAGCATCAAGAGACAAGCTGCCCCTGCCCAGGCAAAGGGTGAAAAGGTAGATGGTTGGCTGAAGAACGCGCCGTAAAAACTGCCTGTAGCTGTAAAGAGCGCTGCTACCCAGGCTTGCCATCGCTCTCCAGACAAGAGGATGCTAACGGCGAACGATAACAGCGGCAGCAGGCCTCCAAGCAGCCAGAAAACAAGTTGTTCGCCTAGGAAATCTCCCCGGACGGTAAAGCCGATAGCCGCCAGTATGGATGGAAGGGGCATCCAGTATGTGTGACTTGGTGTCGGCAATCCGTCAGGATCATCGAGGTATTGCCAGATGACCATCTCTGTAAATCCATGACCGTCGGCCAGTCTTTCGCCGTTTCCTGCGTAGTAATAGGCATCCATATAAGATGGCTGCTCAAGGCGAAACAACCATACGGCTTGGATAAGAAGCCCGATAACAGCGATGATAAGTAGATCGCTCCAAGGTATTTTACTGACCATCGCCGTTGATGGTTCTGAGGCGGAAGCGCTCTCCTCGAGAGACATATTAGCTTGATCGGTCATGTCGAAGATAAATCGCGGCGACGTGGTCCCGGTAAGCTTCATCCCAATCCTCGTCGGCCGCCAGCAAGGTAACTAGCGGGTGCGATGACTCCATCAGAACGTAGTCAACCTCATATTCATCCAATGGTTCTCGCCACTGAGAAGTGAGGTCGAAGGTTTTGCGATAGGTTTGAAGGAAGTCGTCTCCATATACATCGGCCCGGCCGTCTACATAGACAGGAACTCCCCGCCAGATCAAATATCCACCCCAGTTGTAACTGTTGTAGCCCCGACTCTCCGCAAGGCCTGATTCTTCCAGGTAATCAACGGCCATTACTGGAAACTGCTCGGCGATTGCTGCTTCATTCTGCCCGGTTTTGTTGGATGTCCAATATACAGCTACTGCAACGCCAAGGATGAGGAGGAGCCAGTTAAGAACCTGTAATCTGCCTGTCATGTGTGTAGTCTGTTGACCACTCAGTATTGGATACAGGCGAGATCCTTCAAGAGTTGCCAGTAAATAGCGAGCGATGATTGGTGAAGCCACTATCGCAAAAAGGGGAATATGCCGGGCTGAGAGCAATCCTGCCGCCCCAGTTCCAATGAAAAGAAGGATATCAATCCATGCCGGTCGTTTTTTGCCAACTATAAAACTAAACACTCCGATACCCAGCAGCGCCGCAAATGGCCAGAAGATGTTCAGGTGGAAATTAGGCGATTGCCACTCCTGAATATATTGCTGCATGGCTCCACTACCCAGCGTGAAGAAGGGATATATCCATAGCTCTGGTCCGTTTGGATTCAGAACGGCCGCCAGGAAACAGGCGACAGTAATCACAGCCAGCCAGCGAATCCCCTTCCAGTCCAGCCCACGATGGGACCTTGTACCGAAGCGAAGTTGAAGGCTTTCTCCCACCACGTAGCTTCCCAGTAGGACAACTCCAAGGAGATATCCGCTGTGAAGATTCGCCCAGAGCAGCGTTAATGCCGGTAAAAGCCATAGAGTACGCCGGTGAAACTTGCCGTCCTTGAATCCTTCTACCAGAAATACAAAGAGGGCAGCGAACAACATGTTAAACACTTGCGGACGAACTCCCCAAAAAGGAGCCGAAGCAAGAGCTGCCAACAGCACGACGAAGGCGGCAAGATACGGTCTTCCATCGCATCTCATGTAGACCAGCACTAACGCCAAAGTGATCAAGGAGGCGAAAATAACAATAAGACCAGTGAAACCAGTCCACCGGTAACCCACCCACATAAAGACCTGGGATAGCCACTCATGCGTGATCCATTCATTATCAGGAACTGTAAAAGAAAAGAGATCCTGGCCCGGGATCTCTTCTTCAAGGATATGTTCACCGGTTCTAAGATGCCACCACATGTCGGCATCGAGAGTCTCACGCACCGCCATCGTGAACAATGAGACTATGAAAAGGAGTGTGAATAGTCGTTGGACGTTCATGAGGTAGTCAGCTGGCGTCTATCAAGCTCCAAAGAAGCCCACTAAGGTAAACCCAATCATCCTACTTAAGATGCACGTTAAACGCGGAATGTAGTTGTATGTACGAGATTTTATGCTGCTCTGAGACGCAGAGCATCTCTATAACACTCAAAAAAGGATTTCAATTACAAGACATAACTAAATTCCTTATCTGAGAATACACGTAAATATTCGAGTGTAAAGTACGAAATGGTCCTACTCTGACATGGGCAGGTAGAAATGGATCGACTTCTACCAGTATTTTCCCAGTTCCAGCGACCGCGAGAGTTGCAGATCTTCCTCGTCAAACAGTTCGCAAGACCACACCTTGGTGTTAAATGGTCTTGCGGTAGATAATTCTACTCCTGAGGTCGTAATGCTTTCTTGCTTGAGTTGTCTGAATCCACATTAATATGCGCGCGCTTTCTGTTCTAATTGGGTAGGCGAGGTACGCTGTGAATAACACGGTTCTTCGAGGTGACTTTGCTTTTAAACGAGGATTGATTTCCATTCGCCATTTTACATGACCATTGCCAGGATATCGCCTAGGGCAAGAAACCGCTGAGGCTTGTTGGGCTGCGTTGACAATCTAGCTGAGTTCTTTTAGTTTGGTTTTCGGGCAATGGCGGTCATCAGATCGCCAAAATTGAGGGGCACTGTGGAATCAGAGAGGCCAAACTTTTCGATTAACCAGGACGTAATTCTTCCAAGTGGTCTGCTGATACCTGTAATTCGCGAGGCGATGTAACCAAGCGACAGATACCGGCCTTGAGCCCCAATCCAGACAATTTCGTATCCACACTTCTCCAGCATTTTGACTAGGGTCTTTCGGCCGAAATATTGGATGTGCATGTCCATCAACCAGGGCCAGCGGCTCCCCATCGCCTTGGTTGTTAAACTGTCTATATCCATCGTATGTACGACTAACAGCCCACCGGGTTCAAGCAGGTCATGTATCTTTTTAAGATCGGCCGATGGATCGCTTAGATGTTCAATCACATCCCAGAGCGTTACGATCTCGAACCGTCCATCGACAAGTTCGGAAGCGTATACTGTACCTTCTAAAACCGGAATAGACCTTGAATTGGCAATCTCGACAGCCCAGTGCGATGGTTCGACACCAACCGCGTTCCAACCCTTATTCTGAGCAACCTCCACAAAAACACCGGTATAAGCCCCAACATCTAGTAAATGCCTTCCATTTCCCTCCCCTGAGTATTTTTCGATAGCTATCAGGTGCTTTGTAAAAGTCCTTACTCGACCTGCTCGTTCAAGGACGTATGTTTCATCCTCAACAGAGGAGTATGCAGCCAACAGTTCATCTTCATCCCATCGAGGGTTTGAATAGACAAAGTTGCAGGCATTACATTGCACAATCTGAGCATGACTTCCAAAACCTGAGTGAGTACACCGGAACGCGGCTACATCGGGCTGGTCTGGCGAACGATCAGTAGCTGAGAAACGAATAGACCAATCATCAGCTCCACATTGGTTACAGTTAACAGATATCATACTTAACACTACTAAGGCAGACTATCTTGGTCTACTGCCACTCAACCTCCTAAAAAAAAGTCGAAGAACAGTATATTGGGCTTTGATAACCTCCTGGCGGGAGATTTTTGTTTGCCCGAGGCGACGATCTTCGAAAATGATAGGTACTTCGCCCGTTCTCCAACCGCGCCGCTGACACATAAACAACATTTCAACCAGAAAGGAGTAGCCATTGGAAAAGATCTGATCTAGCGGGATCGACTCGAGTACTTCTCGATGGTATAGCCGAAAGCCAGCCGTCGTATCTCGCGCTTCTAGGCCGAGCAGAGTACGAGAAACAGAATTAGCGACCTTGCTCAGGGCCACCCTTTTCCATGTACAATTCCTGGACCCACCTCCTGTAATATACCGGGATCCAATCACCAAATCGTACCCAGCGGCCATCTCTACCATTGCTGGGATATATCGAGGATGATGTGAGAAGTCGGCATCCATCGTCATAATGCACGATGCACCCAACTCATTTATTCCTTTGCGGAAACCAGCCATGTATGCCGTACCGAGGCCAAGCTTTTCCGGACGGTGAATGACGTGTACGCGGTCTGGCATTCTTGCTGACCATTCGTCAGCGAGAGCTCCTGTCCCATCGGGCGAATTATCATCGACGACAATTACACCCAGAGATATGGGAAGCTCCGTTATCTGGGACAGCAAATCGTCGATATTATCTGCTTCGTTGTACGTAGGTACGACTACATATGTTTTTTCACAAATCATGATATTCCCTGACAGGGGGAAGATTTTAACGGTAGTAAATAGGGAGGTCAAAGTCGCTTCCCTTGAAAACGTTGATACCTTGCCGACGCTCCTGTATGATAGCATCGTTATCTTGTGTGGTTATTATCGTGCCGATAGTCCTGTTTGAAAAAAAGGACTGACCGGAGAACTGACCGGAAGACTAACCGGAGGACTAACCGGAGGACTAACCGGAGGACCGGTTTAGGGCGAACTTCGTTCGCCACGGTGAAGAATTCAATTACTTCACCAGTCGAGGTTATGAAGAAAGCATTTAATCTGTGAACATCGGTATCCTGTCTCGAAATCGCAATCTGTATAGCACCAGGCGCTTAGCACAAAGCGCCAGAATGCGCGGGCACAGTGCGAGGGTGATCGATACTCTGCAGGTACCGGTAAAAATCGGTGTTAGAAAAGGTGAAGTCAGTGGCCCCCAATTACCGTCAGTCGATGCCATTATTCCAAGGATTGGCACCTCAATCACCTTCTATGGCCTGGCAGTAGTGCGTCAATTCGAGTCTCTGGGGGTTCTCACTACAGCACCTTCCTCCGCCATCGCGAGATCTCGGGACAAACTCCACAGTCTGCAGACGATGAGCAAGTCCGGACTTCCAATCCCGAAAACTACAGTTGTTACTGATCCACGTGAGATATGGCCCGCAATACAAATTGCGGGAGGCCTACCAGTTATCATCAAATTGATTAGAGGTACGCAAGGACGAGGTGTATACCTGGCGACACAGATGAGGA
>DASRZI010000466.1:0-6249 GCA_035686605.1 Candidatus Zixiibacteriota bacterium | reverse complement strand
CTGCACTGCCGCCTTGACGTTCTGAGGATGTGTCGTGTCACATTCCAAAGCGATGGCCTCAACGCCCAATTGGCGGCACTCTTCGGCTTTTCGCTCATTGGCGTCGGTTGTGATGTCGAGGCAGGCGATGTTGGCGCCTTCTTCCGCGAAACGCGTTGCACAGGCCCCGCCAATGCCAGCGGCTGCGCCAGTGATCACGACAACCTTGTCTTTAAATCGTTTCATTTTCAATCTCCCGATTACTCGCCACCGCTCAATATTTCCATTGCTTTGTCTATTGACGCATCTTCGTGAATAAGGGCTGCTACCGCGGCTGTCATCGAAGCCGGATCATCAGCTTGAAAAATGTTCCTCCCTATGGCGACCCCGGCAGCGCCTGCGTCCAGGGCAGAACGGATATTTTCGAGCATGATCCGTTCGTCGCCTTTCTTTGCACCACCCAAAATGACGGCTGGAATATAGCATCCAGTCGTCACCTGTCCGAATCCCTCTGTATAGGGGATCTTCACCCAATCCGCGCCCAGCTCTGCGCCGATGCGAGACGAGATGGAGATGCTCTCAGCGCTGCGAAACTCCGGTCCGCTGTCAAAACCCCCAGGGACGATCTCGCCCATGACGGGCATTCCCCAAGCATGGGCGATACCGACCACCTTTGCTAGGGTTCGCAGAGTATCTTCCTCCTTGTCGGAGCCGGGAAATGCAGAGACTGCCACAGCATCGGCTCCTAAGCGCAAGGCATCGTCGACGGTGTAGAACTGGGAACCAGGCCCCATATCGCCCAGGGTGGTACCGCCACCGTCCAGTCGCAAGATCAAACCCAGGGAAGCTATCTCACTGGCGAATCGCCTGGCCATTCCGTATGTGGTGAGGATCGCATCCGCACCACCAGAGACTATCTTTCGCAAAGTTTCGGCTGGCTGCTCCATTCCCTTGCACGGGCCATCCATCATTCCGTGGTCAAAGGCCACAATGAGCGCTCGCCCATCTGGGCGAAAAATATGGTTCATACGACGTGCTAAAGTCATGTCAGGAAATCCTCTCTAATAACTCTGGTGTAATCTGATAAACTGCCGGTTCTCCGGCAAAGAAACGCCGCAGCTCCTCCACCGCCAATTCACCCATGCGATTGCAGTTTTCAATGCATCCCGCGATATGAGGAGTCACGACGACGTTATCCAGTGTCCTCAACGGGCTATCGGCGGCCAAAGGTTCGGGGTCGGTCACATCTAAAAAGGCGAAGAAACGGCCCTTGCTCAATTCCTCAACCAATGCTGGTTCGTCAACCAGAGTCCCCCGTGCCGTATTGATCAGCAAGGCATCGTCCTTCATCAACGCCAGCCGCTCGCCATTGAGCATCTGTCGAGTCTGTTCCTTGGCTGGAGCATGCAGCGACACGATGTCGGCCTGGCCCAACAAAGTATCCAGGTCAAGTTTTGTCACCCCCAATTCTTTCGCTTCTTCCTCCGAAACATAAGGATCATAGAGAAGAACCGTCACTTCGAAAGGCTTAAGTAATTCGATGACGTACCGTCCGATGTTGCTGGCGCCAATAATACCCACCTTAACCCGGAACAGCTCACGGGAGAACCAACGATCCCAGGCGGGAGAATCTCGCCAACCTCCATCCCGCACATGTTGGCCCAGCGGCCATATTCGCTTCTGTCCTACGATCATCAAGCCCAGCGTCGTCTCCGCCACGTCTCGGGCCAGGGTGATTCCCGCGCTGGTCAAATGTATACCCCGATTCCAAAAGGCGTCGGATACGAAGCGTCTAACGCTGCTGCCCATGTGTGCCATGGCCTGCAGCCCGGGCGCAGAGGACAGAACGTCGGCGTCAAATCGAGCCACGCCCCAGCTGGTTATACATGCGGCGGCTTCCGGCAGAAGATCTATCAATTGCTCTTTGCCAGCAGGCTCTTGCCCAGGATGATGGATAACTTCGGCAAAGCTCTCCAACGACTCCCAAGCCTGTTGGCTGAACATACGTTCGTAGTATGATTTTCCAATTGTAATGGCAACTGTTGGTCTACTCATAGTTTTACGTTTTCTTCTCTTTAGCAAACGAGCTTGTTCCAACTAGCACTGAATATTCGCACGCGTCCAAGGTTAATGTCTGTTCCGTTCCGCATACTCTTCGTAGATTGCGAAGCCATCATCATAAAGTGTCCTCAGCTCCTGGTTTGGTTCCACCGCTCGGGACTTTCGCCGGAAGTGACTCAGACCATCGTCGATGCTTTCTACCAAACCAACACCCATACCCGCCAAAATAGCTGCTCCAAGCGCAGGCCAGTTGTCGTAACCAGGCACGCGGATAGGAACATTCGTGACAGTGGCCAGTATTTCAGGCCACAGCGGGCTGTCTGCTGCACCGCCAACCATCCACAGTCGGTCGACCGGGAATCCGGCTCCTTGGACGGCTTCCAGAGCCCAGCGTAATTCAAATGCCGCACCTTCCATTATAGCCCGGGCCATATCGGCCCGTGTATGGTTCAACTGCAGCCCCAAGAAACCCCCTTTCTTAGCGGTTGTTTGATCCATATGGCCGCCAATCAAAGGGAGAAAGAATAGGCCTCCACCGACTGGTTTTGTGTGCGCCAAGGCATCATTCAGCGCGCTGTAGGCCTCCTTTCGGGATGTTTTCCCACTCGTTGACAGCCACGATTGGTTGATCCACCATTCTAGCGAAGCCCCCAGCCCGCCTAGGGATTGGGAAATGGTCCAACGACGAGGGGCTGGATGGAAATTCATCTCCAGGCTGACAGGCAAATGATCCATGTCCGGCGAATCGGTGACACCAGTAATGACCCAGGCAGTGCCGCAGGCGAGAAGCAGCTTGCCAGGCGAGTTTATTCCTAACCCCAGGGCGGTGCAGCCCTGGTCATGTCCTCCGCTAACCAACGGAGTTCCTTCCATAAGACCGGCAGCTTGACAGATCTCTGGCTTTATCTCGCCGATAACCGTGCCGGATGGTTGGACCGGCGATAGCTGGTCCTCTGTGATACCGGCCAGGGAACACAGAGCATCACTCCATCTTCCCCTGCGGATATCTATTAGAGCCATACCCCCGGCATTGGAGGGATTAGTGCTGTACTTTCCAGTCAGGCGCAGCGTGAAAAAGTCATTCAAGGATAGGAAATGAGTGGCTGCGGCGAAAACCTCCGGGTTATGTTCGCGAAGCCAGGCGATGGTGAGAAGGCAGAGACCAGGATAAAGCGACCAACCGCTAGTGCCCTTGATTTGTTCTTCTATTCCTTCCTCGCGCCATTGATTCACAAGTTCATCAGTGCGATGATCCATCCAGGTGATCAGCGGATAAACGGGTTCCCCCTTGTCGTCCACCGGCAGCAATGATCCGCTTTGCACGGCCATGCAGAGAGCCTGGACGTGAAAGTCGTCATCGACTTCCGCCATCGCGCCTCGAACAGCCGTCAATAGGGCCTGCCACAGATCCTCTGGGTTTTGCTCAACCCAACCCGGATAGGGTGTCTGGCTCTGGTATGGGTCAGAAATGAATCGCGCCAATTCAACGCCCGTGGTGTCGAACAGCACGGCCTTTGTCGATGTAGTTCCCACATCTATGCCCAACAGTGCATTCATCAACCGTGTTCCTGTTTCCTGTGACCAAAGCGTTGGCCACCGTCGACCGCCAAAGCCTCGCCGGTAACGTAATCAGCCCGGATGAAGAACAGCACCGCTTCGGAGATATCCTCCGCAGTTCCCCATCGACCAAGCAAAGTCTTGCCGGCAGTGCGTTCGATCATTTCCTGGGTGTAATCTGGCGGAGGCAAAACAGGACCAGGTGCGACGGCATTGACCCTAACCGCCGGGGCTAGTTCCAACGCCAACTGGCGATTCAAGGCCAGTAAGGCGGACTTACCAACACTATGAGCGATGTAGTCAGGCCAGGGCTCATAGGCTGCCAGGTCGATAATATTGACGATGGCTCCTTCCCCTTTTTCTAACATAAGAGGGGCAATCGCATTGGCGCAGTAAAAAGCGCCGTTTATCAGGATATTCGTTACTCGATGCCAGCCATCTAAATCATCGGTGGGGAATTTGGTCTTCTTCCAAAGCGATGCGTTGTTCACCAATATGTCGACGCTCCCAAACTCTGCCTTGGCTGAAGCAACCATCGCTTTGACTTGCTCGTATTCGCCAATGTTTGCTTGTATGGCCAGCGCGCCAACGCCCATAGCGCGGGCCTCGGCTACGGTATCTTCGGCAGCCCTCTCTGAGGAGTTGTAGTTGACGATTACATTGGCCCTAGACTCGGCCAGGGCTAGCGTGATTGCCTTTCCAACCCGATGGGCGCCGCCGGTGATAAGTGCAGTTTTACCTGACGGATTCATTACAAAATCCCCCTTTCTGGTCCGAGAATTCGGATAGCCATGACCGGCGCCTGCTTTTCGCGATACATTTTACAAATTCACCGCACTTAAGAGTTAGTTAACTGACATGCCAGCTCGTTCAAATAGCTGCAGGCATGCTTGGCGAGCTTGATCTAGCAGCGATTTTTCGTCCAAGAACAAGATGTCCTTATTCCGCATGAGGATTTGGCCATTTACAATAACGGTATCAACATCGCGTGTTCCAGCACTGTATACCAGGGCGGAAGGTATTCGGTGAACGGGCATGGCCATGGGTGTGTCGAGATCAACCAGGACCACATCCGCCTTCTTGCCCACTTCAAGCGATCCGATCTCCTCTGGCATGCCAAAGGCTGCAGCCCCACCTCGACAAGCCATCCACAGCACATCTTCAGGAAGCAAGATTGTGGCGTCTAAAGAGTGTACTTTATGGAGGAGGGCTGTGACTTTCAGCAGCTCGAGCATATCTTGGTTATTGTTGCTGCCAGGGCCATCCGTTCCAAGGGCAACCACAATGCCTTTCCTGAGCATATCCGGTACGCGAGCTACGCCAGAAGCCAGGTACATGTTGCTAACCGGACAGTGAACGACAAGAGCTTTGTGCTCGGCGATCAGGTCGATTTCGTTGTCCTCCAGCCATACGCTGTGTACGAGCTGCATATGGGGACCAAGTACGCCAATGTCTGCCAACCATTCGATGTGGCGGTTCCCTCGAGATTTCAGGTTCATCTCCACTTCAGCGCAGGTCTCTGCGACATGGATGTGCGTACCCGCACCCCAGCCAATGGAAACATCATGGGTTCGGCACATGGTAGCGTCGGAACAACCCCAGGGGATGAGAGGTCCAAACTCCACCCGGATCAACCCATCTCCGTCCTCCTGCCACCGATTTCTTAGCCTGGTCGTTTCGCTGACGATCTGATCCGGCTCTTCCATAAATGCCGGGTGGTAGTCGATATCGGCCCATCCACGGGCCAGCAAAAATCGAACTCCCGCCTCATCGGCGGCCCGGCAAACACCATCATCGTTTCCCAAATCGGTGTGGATGTACTGGTGGTCGATTATTGAAGTGGCGCCACCGCGGATGTTCTCCACCATCCCAACTTTGGCCGCCAGGTACGCTTCCTCCTCGGTCAGGGCTTGCGCCACAGGCCAAATGGCTGCCTTCAACCACTCTAGTAGGGGCTTATCGTCAGCAAGACCGCGGATAAATGTCTGGAATAGGTGCGTATGAGCATTCACCATTCCCGGCATAATGGCCATCAGTGGAACATCGATGACCGTGTCTGCTTTGTTGAATTTGGAGGGCGCTTCGCCCTCGCCAACGGCAGTTATCAGATCGTCTTCGATGAAAACATAGCCGGTCCGGTGGACTGCCTGTTCATCATTAACGGTCACCACAGCGCCGTTCTTAATTAATATCGAACTCATTCGTTCCCTTGATTCATGCCACCCTGTGCTTCAGCGGCGCGCCGTCGATGTGGTTCATGATATTTGTGTAGTCACCGGCGCGCCCTAGTTCAGCTGCCGCCGCCGCGCCAGCCGCAATATGAGGTGTAAGCAGCACATTGTAGTTATTCTCAGCCAGGCTAATAAGCGGGTTGCCGGCTTTGATAGGTTCCCACTCAAAGGTATCCAATGCCGCTCCACCTAGCTTGCCACTTCTAACGGCCTCAGCCAATGCTTCCTCGTCGATGACGCTGCCGCTGCCGCAGCTCACGATACAGGCGCCATCTTTCATGGTGGCCAAGATCTCGGCGTTAATCAACATATCGGTGCTTGGATAAAACGGCAGTAGATTGGCGACATAATCGCTTCCGGCGAAGAGGGGAGCTCGATCTACGTAGGTTAATCCCAATTCCGTCTCCACGCGTTCTGGCAG
>DASRZI010000465.1:0-4940 GCA_035686605.1 Candidatus Zixiibacteriota bacterium | reverse complement strand
ATGCCAGACCATACACTTCTGGGGCGAGTTCGCGAATCAAGGATTTCATTGATATGATCCTATTGGTCGAAATGGGTTCAATATCAGGGCAGAAGTTGACAGCCGCCATCGAATTGACTTTTCGAAACGCGGGCGAGCAGGATATTCCACCTCTGATTCCACCACCACCGCGAAGTTGGGAAGGAGGGTTCAAGCGTCTGACCGATGAGGTTGGTCTTTCTGGTTACAGCCTCGAATCATCGTATACGCGAATCAAGGAGTTCCTTGATCCGATACTATCCCGAGAAGCCATGTACTTGTACTGGAATCCTGACAGTTGGACCTGGAAATAAACTACAGTCAGAATACACAGGATCCGCCAGAAGCTTTTGGAGAGACGTATTGCCTTATTTGAAAATGTTACCGATAGGCAATCGTTGCTTCATAATTAATGTTACCAAGTTGCAGCCATAACTGCTTTAGGTTTGCGTCCATTCGGTCTCGTAGTTGGACGGGATTCAGCGCCAGGTAGGCGACTTGGATACGGAGTTTATCTTTGGGTGTGACATCAGGTGAGGCGACAGAACATTGCCCGGATGAATAAAATCACTCGAGTATGTCCAATCTTCTATCTGACACCGCTGATTGTCTTGGAAGCCACACACGGCGTTCGGGACTATCAGATGTCCTTCTAGGATACTCAGATTTGGGCCACAGCATGCCTCAATCAAATACCCACGATCTTTTAAGAATATTCTAATGTCGGTGCAATATCAGAAGGGGAACGGTTTATCAATCCCTTTGCACCTGAGTTTGTCCTGGCTAACTGGGCGTAACTTTTTGTTAACTTGAGCGGTGCGATTAAAGTCCCCTTTGGGTACACTACCATACTCGAGCACAGCCCAGCATCGCTGGGCTGTGCCTCTATGAACTGTAGAGTGGTTCTTGGGAGACGTAAACGACTTTGCTAAAATTGATGTCGGGATCGGTGTGCGGGACACAGCTAGGCAGCTTTGCGAGCAGCCTCATGAATATCCGACTCGTTTTGCCCAAGAAATTGCACGCTTATAAATACGATATTATTGTCGCATGCTGACGTCGACAATGATTCATATAGCAATTCCCTGTAATTTGTCATATTGATTGAGTTCCAAAGTACAGTACACCACCCAGGTGAGCCGAACCTTGCAGATTAATATTCAGGCAAATACTGCTCAATGTTATGGCGCACGGCAAAGGTTGCCGCCTCAATTCGATTGCTAACTCCTAACTTGGTTAAAATTGCGCTGACATGATTTCTTGCCGTCTTTTCCGATATATTTAAGGATTTAGCTATTTGTATATTGGTTTTACCCAAGGCCACTTCGCCAAGGATCATCATGTCCCTGGATGTCAGATCCCTAAAGGCGGACCCATGACTTTCCAATTTCTGTTGCCGGATATGATCAATAAGACCTAACGTGACCGATGGGTCAAGCATTGCCTTGCCTTGGCGAACGGCATCCATGGCGTTAATTAGCGATTGGTTGCCGACCTGTTTCAGGACATAACCCGAGGCGCCGGCTTGTAGCGCCTTGATAACCAGGGCATCATCATCGAAGGAAGTTAACATAATCACCTTGATGCCAGGCCAGCGGGCAACGATTTTTTCGCAGGCCAAAATGCCACTATCTCCGGGCATGCGAATGTCCATGACCACGACATCCGGCCGGTGCTCTTCGGCAGCCAGAAGAGCCTCATCAGCTGTTCCAACTTCAGCGACAATCTCCACCCAGGTTACGTCATCTAGCAGCGTCATTAAGCCCAAGCGCACGATTTCATGGTCATCGACGAGGACAACCCGAACTAGATCTTTCATAATGCCTCCCAGGGAACGGTCAAGATAACAGAGCTCCCCTTTCCCGGTTTGGAATCGATTATCAATTCTCCACCCAAGAGTCGCGCCCGATCGCGCATATTACGCATACCATAGCCTCGCTCGTTAGATTGCCGAGCGGGAAATCCATCGCCGTCATCGGAGATGTCAAGAACGAAATGGCCGTTTCTGCTAACAGCCGCGATGCGGACACAATTGGGACCGGCATGGCGAGCGGCATTCGTCATTGCCTCACCGGCAATAGCCAATACGTGGGTACTTTGAGCCGGGTTGAAAACGGCCGTTTCAGGCAAATCAATAACCAGTTCCACCTCCATCAGTGAGGTAAAGCGAGGGTCTTGTGCCTGTTTCTGCAACCCCTCAACCAGCGATGATACCTGGGATCCAGCTCGCAGATCATTCATATTGGCCCGCAAGCTGATAACAGTTTCGTTGAGGGCGGTCATTACGCGATCCAACCGCTTTGTCAATACAGGATCCCCATCCACCCGCCTCCGGGTTGATTCGACGATGAGGCCGGCCGTATACAGTGTTTGGATGGCCCCATCATGGATTTCCCGCCCGATGCGTTCCCGTTCGGCCGCCATATTCTGTTCAACCTGCATCTTTTCAATCAACCTGCCCGTTTCCAGATCAAACACCTCCAGAACCCGAATAACTGCCACGGCCAATGCCAGGCCAATGATTGACAGATATACCTGGACTGGAACGCCTGTTAATTCTATGAGCAGGCTTTGATTGATCACGTTGGCTGGGAAGAAGCCGGCATAAGGTACAAACAGACCGCCAATGAAGGCGAATAAAACGAGAGTGATGCTGGCCACCACCATTGTGTTGTAGATGGCTTGCAGCTTAAGCGGTTTGATCTGTCGCCTGGCCTGGTAGAGCAATCCATAGGCCGCCAGCAATGCTCCGGGAAAGGCTATTAGATATTTTGCCAGAATCATCGCTTGTTGTTGTAACAAGCCTACCCCCAAACCCGAACTGATCTTGAGGATGAGGACCCAGATCATCCAAATCAGGAAAATGATGTATGGGATTACTTTTAGACGCGGCCACTTGTCTTGTAACAAGTCCGCTCCAAAAGCAAAGAGGGCAAAAAACGCAACGCCTAACAGCATCAATTGCAGCAGCTGCAACGTCGATATAGCCAGGTAATTCATATACAGGGCCTGGATGGGAACAAAAAGCAGGCCCCATTCATGGAGACCAAAAGCAATGCCAAAAAGGGCGAACCAGCGGAGACTACGGGCCAGCTGCAATCGACTTTTGCGCCGTGATTGCAAAGAGATGGCCAGACCGACAATGAAAAACACCAACCCGGAGGCGAACAGGACGAGTTCATAATTGATGTCCAGTAGATTCCGCAATGAGGTCATGGCCGTGGAAGCGGGCTTCCAAATCCGCCAGTACAGGACGCACCTCGTTCCGGTGTGGCCGGTCCCAGCCGGTAACGGTTAATAAATTTCTCCAGCCTCTCATCGTGAGCCGAATCCAGTTCCAGTTGACTACCCCAACTACTCAATACCACCTGACTTCGCTGTCCTGGAAACGGGCTCAACAACAGGAATTGCTGTTTGGCAACTTTTTGCTGAAGGGCAGCGATATCTGCCTCTGGCAAGCCTTCCTGATAGGTGATCCAGACCGCTCCATGTTCCATAGATTGCACTGCTTTTTCCGCCTCTATTGGGTCGGAGTAAATGCCGCAATTTTGAAACATATCATGGTGCACCCCGCCGACTGGCGGCAAATCGAAAGCCGGAATTATTAAGGAAGAATCATGCCCGCGTGGTTGGCGATTGAAGGTCACCACCCCCTCTATCCTGGCCGGTTCTTTGGCAATAGAAATACCGATCACAACCGCCATCAAGAGGATGGCAATCAGGATCAGAGCGAAAAAGCAGGAGTATCGAAGGCTACTAAGCCTTCTTGCTTGACTCAGAATCCTTGACATCATAGAGGGCTTTTTTCCGGTTGTTGGATGTGCCCAGATTAGGGTTAAGTTTCCAACGATCTGCTGGAAAGTCAAGCACTGTTCGAAAGCAGAAGGCGGGGCGTTGCTCTACTCCCCCAATGACGCGATATATGTAATGACTTGCCAAATCTCTGTTTCACTCAACGTATCCTTGAAGGTCGGCATGCGGTTAATACCTTCAGATACGGTGCAGAGAGTTTCACCGGGCTGGTCTATCATCCTACCCCGCACGGCCGGGTTGGTAAAATCGGGAGCCTGGGCAATACTACCGGTTCCATCCTCACCATGACAATCGACACATTCAACCAAATAAATCGCTTCACCCGTCGCTTTGGCCTGGCTATCACCCAAATCGAAGGGATTGCTTTTATCGGCATATTGGGCGTCACATGTGGATTGCTCCACATCTTCCACGCTCTCCTCTTCGACGATGGTAATAACCTCCGCAAGCTTAGGATCATAAGAAAAGGTGCGTAGATAATCGACAGCCATCCAACGCTCATCCTGGGTGAGCCGGGCCTGCCATGCGGGCATAGAACCCCGGCCTCGAGTAACTGAGAGATAGAGATCACTTGGGGAAAGTTGGGCGATAAACCGTTGATCCGACAAATCGGCGGCGTTCAGGATCTGGCTGCGGCCATCCTGCCCATGGCACTCTTCACAAAAAGAGGTGTAAAGCTCGTTGCCAACTGCCAGCCGCTCAGCAGAGGTCCCAAAGCGCCAGATATAATAGGCCAGGTCCCATCGTTCGTCTGATGTCAGATGATCACCAAATGCGGGCATATCGTTTTCACTCTCTTCGATATGAACGACTCCTTCGGTAATAGCCAGGTAAAAATCAAGCGGGGTCTCGCCGCGCATATAATCCACATCGCTAAAATTTCGAGCGTTTGGAACCTGGCCATTGCCATCTACACCGTGACATTCGACACAATGTTGGGCGTATAACTCCTGCCCGTTGGCGGCTGAGGGAAGACCGGCCGGGAAGCTCTCTATGACCAACTCAGGGGTGGCTACCGCTTCCAATCCACCAGCCGGCATGGTTGCCGGCGCCAGGGTCGGAATGGCTGTTGGACCGAATGCTTCAACCTGGGGGCTGGCGCACGCAGA
>DASRZI010000464.1:0-2735 GCA_035686605.1 Candidatus Zixiibacteriota bacterium | reverse complement strand
ATCCCTCGAACATAGTTGGAAACGGAAAAGAGGTCATCAGTCGCTCCAGGTTAAGCTATGCCAATAAGTATTGCTGCGGTCACCACTTCGGTTCTTCGGAAAGCTGATAGGTAGAGCTGCAATATGGACATGTGACTACAGGCGCACCAGCGACCATCTTGATATTGTCAGGAGATAATGCGCCTCCGCAACTCTGACATGATAGCGTTTCAAGATTAACATCGCCAGAGAGCTCGATTTTCTGGATCAGCTCGATCGATTCAGATCTGGCTTTTCGACCTACGAGCCAGATTAAACCGAGGCCACCTGCGATGCTGATCACACCAACTATGATCCACCCCACGGATCCGCTTTCACTGAAGGCACCCCAAACAAAAAGGACGCCGAAGAAGATGAGGATCGCCGCTGCTATATATCCGATGACCTTACCCATGCTATTATCCTCCGAAGCCATAATGTTGTATTAGTGTAGCAAATGATGTTTAACATGCCAATAGATAAATAGTGCTCGAATTGCGTGATAACAGGTTACCAGGTTTTTTCCGCAGACATTACACTCACGTAAGAATCTGAACGCTTGACCCCTGACATGGCTAGACTAGAATTGAATTTCATTGCGCGCCTGACGTGAGATTGATTTTTCGCTGTCAGTTCGTGAGGGGGGTGAGATATACTGTCAGGCTGTCAATGTTATTACGTTGAAGCGAGGATAGAGATTATTACGGACGCGAGTGAACCAAATGGATAATGCCAATGTAATCGTGCTGATCCCTGCCTGGAATGAGGGAAGCCGAATCAAACCGATCCTTGAAGTATTCCTTGATCAATTCCCCGTCCTTGTTGTCGATGACGGATCGAACGACGATACCGCTGCCGTAGCCCGGGAAGTGGGTGTTGATATCGTGATTCATCCACAGAATATGGGCAAGGGTGTGGCATTATCAACGGGATTCGAGTGGGCATTGAAAAGAGGCTACGACGCCGTGCTCACCCTGGATGCAGATGGACAACATGACCCCGAGGAAGCACCTAAGTTCATTGAAGCCTATGAACGTGGAGAAGGGGATTTAATCATCGGGCGCCGTGATTTCCGAGCGATGCCTCTATACCGCGCATTTGGCAATGGCATCGGAACATGGATGCTCTCGAACGTCCTGGGGACAAAGATCTACGACAACCAGTGCGGATACCGTCTCTATACGCGCAAATTGCTGGAGACCGTGGATCTTGAACGAACGGGATTTGAATTCGAAGTGGAGGTTGTCGTCGAGGCTGTCGCCGCGGGTATGAAGATAGGATGGGTGGACGTGCGTACGATCTATGGAATCGATAAGAAGAGTTACTTCCACCCATTTCATGATTCGGTAAAATTCTTAGATATGGTCCGGGTGGCGCGTAAGAGGTTTCAGGAGTTGAAAAAAAACCAATCCGGACGCAGTACGAAAAGATAACGATTGGTCTCGGAGAGTTGTCTATAAATGGCACTTAATGAATTCATTAACAGCCAGATCGGCCCCTTGTTTGGAGCCTTTCTGGGTCGAGTTTTACCGCGGACGCTGGCTTTCCGCTTTGCTGACTTTATAGCGGCGACGCTTGCGGCAAAGAAAAACAGCCCGCTTTACAAGGCGGTTCGAAGCAATCTCGCTGTTGTGAGGGGAATTCCGTACTCATCACCAGAACTCAATGGTGGAGTTGGAAGGGTCCTGCAGAATGCCGCGCATGGTTATGTGGATTGGTACAGGATGATGGCTTCTGGTCTGGATGATATCGAATCGGTCTGCGAAATCGATGAGGCTTTGATTGAGAGTGCAATCGAAGCCCAGAGCAATGGTCATGGCGTCGTGTTCACGGGCGCACACATAAGCAGTTTCAATTTGCTCCTTTTGCTGCTGGCTAAGAGAGGCTTCCCCATACAGGTACTTTCCTACGCTCGATCTGAGAGGAGTCATCGATCAGACAATGTCCTCCGCGAGCGTTTTGGGATCAATGTTACTCCGATCTCATTCGCTTCTTTGCGCCAAGCATTCCACCGACTTAAAAACAATGGATTTGTCATCACCGGGGTAGATCGTCCGGATGTCGGGGGATCGGAATTGACCTTCTTTAACCGCAAAGTCGAATTGCCGATCGGTCATGCCCGTCTCGCCATCCGCTCCCGTGCGCATATGCTCGTCGGCGTTGTCAAGAAAGCTGCGGATGGTAAATATAAGGTTAGCGGTCCCCCAATCATTAAACCGGAAATTACCGGCAATCTTAAAGAGAATACTATCGCGCTTGCACAGCGAGTAGCGGGCATCATCGAAGGATACATCCGCAGCGATCCTGAAGAATGGCTGATGTTTTTACCCGTTTGGCCTGATATGATTCCGTAAAACAAATCTATCTCCGACATCCCCTCAATTTCACGGAGTGATCACGTCTAAAAAAGACATGGCTGAAGAAAATATCCCGAAAAGAATAATCACTCTCCGGGCCGAGATCCGGAAGCACAACTACCAATATCATGTGCTAAATACGCCTCTCATCAGCGATTATGAATACGACCAATTGCTGCGAGATCTTCAAGCGCTGGAGGCGGATCACCCCGGTTTAATTACGTCCGATTCGCCTACCCAGCGGGTGGGCGGAAAGGTGCGTGATGGTTTTGTACGCGTACCCCATCCAGTCCCTATACTAAGCCTAAGCAACGCTTACAGTGACGATGAAGTTCGGGCATGGTTTGATCGGATCGCGAA
>DASRZI010000463.1:0-7148 GCA_035686605.1 Candidatus Zixiibacteriota bacterium | reverse complement strand
TGTATCGAGGGGGAAGAGGTTTATCATCGAACTCCCCAGTGCGAGGATCGAAGGTTAACAGCCCGCCAGCAGTACCAAGCCACAGAACTCCGGAAGGATCATCGTGAATGGCGAGGATGAAGTTTGTACTCGCAGAGTCATCAGATGGGTTCGGTTCGATCTGATGAAGCACAAAGGCATCGGAACTAGGGTCGTATTTGTTGAGTCCATTCAGAGTTCCTACCCACAATGTCCCGGAACGGTCTTCATGGATGGAATAAACGAAATTGCTGCTGATGCTTGAAGAATCATCAGGATCGTTTTTGTAGTGCTCGAACTGTTCTTTTTCTCCAACGAACCTCTCTAGGCCACCCCCTTCCATGCCAATCCACATCGTTCCAGAGCTGTCAACGAACAGCGTTTGGATGAGATTGTCAGATAGGCTATTTGAATCGGAAGGAATATGCTTGAATACGGTAATCTCATAGCCATCATAACGGTTGAGGCCGTTGCTCGTGCCAAACCACATAAAGCCCTGATCATCTTGGACAATGCTCGTTGTGGTGCTTTGGGATAATCCATCTTCCAGCGTTACATGGTCGAAATGGAGTTTGTTGTCTTCGGCTGGCAGCGTTGGCGCTGACCGTTCGTCAGAGACCAGCCCAACGTCTGATATAAAAGGAGGATAGGGGGTTTCCTTGGATCGTTGCTGGCACGAGACTAGGCCAATAAAAATGGCTGTAAACGCCAGGAGCAGGGATGATTCACTAAACTTCATGGATAGATTGTCAGCGACTATTTCAGTCTCACTAGAAATAGCAAGCGAACTAAAGCCAGTCGCTCCTATTTTCATGTGAACTGATACTTTGTCAATAACAACCAACACCTGGCTTGCAGGAAATGGGACTTAATCAAGTTTCCGCGTTGGGCTATTATCCGGCACCTCGCTGTCCGGCTGAATTATTCCGACATCAATTGTCTGTAAATGGGGCACTGCCGGAGAGATGGAATACATACCGCTTAACAGTGGGTATTAAGGTACAAGGCAGACAAACCATACGGTGAGGTTGTGTTAAGTCTGAGTTGATGACGGGCTGCGAATCTACTTCTTTGTTCTGACAACGCATCCTCGGACAGCTGCAATGACTCATGCGCTAGGATTGAAGGATTGAAGAGCATGGATGACGTCAAGTTACTATTTGAATTGATAGCTTTTTGTCTGGCCTGGTGGCTTGGTCTTTATCTTATCGCGCGCGATCTCAAGAACCCTCAATTGTGATTCACCGGTCTCGGTCTAGCTCTATACGCCATGGCATTGGCCGCGTCGCTTTTGGCAACAGTTTCCACAGATACGAGTACACGAGAGCTGCTCGCCCGCTGGGGATGGCCTCTCCTCTTTCTTCCCGCCCTCTTCTGGTTCGGTTCCATGATCTACCTCTTACCAGAAGAGTCACCGCTCCGCGTGCGTCTTGACCTCAACCTAAGGAGAGGTCTCATACCTCTCGCCCTATTACTCTATCTGGCAGTGGCTGTTTCTGACGTTTTCATCATGATCGTCGACGGAGAGCCAACCACGGGCCCTGGTTACCCATTTTTTGCTGTCTTTATCATTGTTCTATTATTGGCGACTTTGGCCATCATATTTCGCTCTCTAAACAAGGACCGGACCAACTTACCTCGCAATATCATATTAGTGGCGACCTTGTTTTTTGGGTTGGGTATTGGACTGCTGCTCCTTCCTTTGGAGGCGATACCAAGCTGGCTAATGGCGATTGGGATCGGCTTTGATCTGGCGCTTCTTGGCCTGGCAATTGCTGTTTTTGACGCGTTTGGAGAGGGCGAGGCGCTGAAACCTGACTTCTATCGCTCTTTCGCCTTTAATTTCTTTGCCGTCCTGATTTTTGGCGGTCAAGTTGTCTTGGCTATGGCCATTTCCACCGGAGCCACGATTCCGATGAACGTCCTTTTGCTAGCGATCATTATCACAGCGGTCTTCGTTCAGACCTTCGCCGATCCAATCCAATCGGGTTTAGACCGGTTTGTTTTCAGCGGCATACCGAGGATACGCCAGACTCGGGGCGATCTTCGACTGGTCTCCAGCGCTCTCCCCCGAATAAAGGAGACCCTAGACCCACAGAGTCTGAACGAAGATCAATTTGCACGCCTGATCAGGCGGGCCTTGAGTCAAATGGGCAACCTTCCCAGGTTGGCAGCCAGCCCGTTAACCAGATTAGGGATCATCGAAAGCGGCCTCCAGAATCGTGGCACGACCGATAATACGCTGGAAAGAGCGGCCGAATTGAAGTCCATTCTGGCGGATAGCATCGGCAAACCTAAACCCAAGCAAGGGGGAGATCATGGAATATCGGATTCATGGCGATATTACAATGCTCTCAACTATCCATACGTTGTCGGAGTAAAACCTTACAGCCGGCGATTTGTGCTCGAAGAGCTAGATTCAGAGCAGCAGGAGGTCTTAACCTGGTTTCAGAACCACTTGCCTGAGCGTACTCTGCACAACTGGCAGAACTCCGCAGCGAAGCTCGTTGCCCAGAACATACGTGAGTTATCCATGGCAAAGGACTCGGGGAGCTAGAGACGGGTCAAAAGGTATTCGAATCCACAGATTGGCAGCCGTTGGCAGTATTTTTCATAGACTTGGCAGTGTTTTTCCGGTTATGGTGCTGCAAATGCAGGGGCGGTTGATTCACTGCAAGCGAAATAAATCGCAGGACACACCCTGATCAACACCAACCACATCAAACCGGAGGATCGAATTATGTCAAGTCAAGTTAGTTCAAAGATATCGACAAGCCTGCTTACAAAGGTACTTAGAGCGGACGGTCTATTCGCTCTGCTATCGGGATCAATTCTTCTGATAGGAGCCGGCCCAGTCGCCGACCTCATCGACCTCGCCCAACCAGCGGTACTGATGGTGGTAGGGGTCGTACTTCTCGGTTACGCGGGCATGCTTCTTTACTATTCATCTCGGGAATCGCACAATCGTCTCGTGTCCCAGATAGCCATTGTCCTGAATCTTGCCTGGGTGTCGGTAGTTATGCCGGACTCTTGCTGGGATTGTTCCCGGTGAACACGGCAGGCAAATGGGCCATCGCCATCGTTGCCGAGGTTATCGTCATCTTCGCCGTCGCCGAATTCATTGCCATCCGGAAGAGGGCATAACGACACAACAGCCTGGATCTTGTGCAGCTTCCATACATGATCCCGGCTCTTTCTTAACTTACAGAGCCGATACAGGTAAAATGGGGAGCAATAGTCGTTACTAAAAACAATCACCGGAATTACTCCCCATGAATATTCCCATCAAGAAACCAAAGCAAATCGCCAGGATGCGAGACGCAGGGCGGCTTGTTGCTGAGTGCTTCGCGATACTAGAAGAAAGTGTACAGGCTGGGGTGTCTCTCGAAGAACTTGATCAAAAAGTCGAGAAATACGTCTTGCGTAACAGGGCTAAACCACTTTATAAAGGATACAAAGGAAGTTCGGCCGAGCATCCACCCTTTCCTGGGGTGATCTGCGCCTCTGTCAATCATGAGATCTGCCACGGCATACCGGACCAGCGGATTCTGAAGGATGGAGACATCATCGGCATCGACATAGGCCTGCGCTACCGGGGCTGGTGCGGAGATGCCTGCGTCACTTTCGCCATTGGCGAGATAACACCGGAAGCCCATCGGCTCATGGAAATCGGCAAAGAATGTCTCCGGCTGGGTATAGAAGCAGCTCGACCAGGGAACAAACTAAACGCCATTGGGACGGCTATTGAAGATTACGCCGATACAAAGAATGTTACCGTCGTTAGGGAGTGGGGAGGGCATGGCATCGGTCGAGATTTGCACGAATCTCCATCCGTCTCACATGTTCGAATTCCAAATTCCGGACCGGAGCTTCGGCCGGGAATGGTATTTACCATAGAGCCCATGATCAACGCCGGATCTTATAAGTGGGTCGTGCTCGATGATGGCTGGACGGTGATCACGGCCGATGGCTCCTTGTCAGCCCAATTTGAGCATACGGTGGCGATCACGGAGCATGGCCTCGAGATCCTGACCAAGCTGTAATCAAGCGAGGGGGGAGTGGTGAATCAGATTGCGTTCTGTTAACCAGGTGATCCGACTCGTTGGTCTACCCCACTGAACCAAAACGGTGCTGATGTCAGCCGGCTCGCGTCCTGGATCAAATTCCTACTCGCTTGCGGATGACGTGCTGTAGAGCTGTGTATTCGGGAAGAAAGCATACCATCCAAACCAATATGCCAGATGCCCGGGGAGTCGTTCGGCAAGCTTGCCATCCGGACCGATTAAAGCCTCTTCAGTCACCAGCCACTGATTGCCGGTGTTGTCTATCACTGAATCGGCATCGTCCCCTGCAATAAACGTATCGTCCCCCCGATCAAAAGCGCGAACTTCTCCGCCAGCATCATAGAATACAGGTCCTTGCGCCTGGTGCAGCCCGTCGACGGTGACCGTTCCCCGATTTGCTATGAGGACAACTGGCTGACCGCCAAGGGTATCGTTTAGGACTTTGTCATTGGCTAATGCTTCAACCTGGTAGGCCTTCGGTGCGCCGTTCAGGTGCAGGGCGTAGACGAATTCTTTTGGCGGGAGCAGTCCAGATCGCTGCCAAACAGGGAACATCGTTTCGCTGCTGGAGAAGTAATCGCCGTAAAAAATGCCAGGTACATAGGTTTCAGGCGAGTAGTACCCTGTTGCTCTATCTAGGACGAGGGTGTCCGGATGCTGGTCAAGCCAGTCGCTCCATGAGGTGAGGACGACAGGCAAAATATCAAGATTAATCTCCTGGTTGGCCAGCTCGCCAAGCACAGGTTCACCGGTTAATTGGTTCCACAAGGTGCGGGTTTGCCTATCGTACATAAGCTTGTTGCTTCGATACAGAAATCCCGAAGTGCCGAAATCAAACACCTGTCCATCGGGACTTCGCCCATCGTAGGCGATAGCCGCGCCGCATAACGTGCAGTAGGCCAAGGAAACAGGGACGCCACCAATGACATCATTGGCCATCTCGTGGTTGTCGATGATCCGCAAGGGATAGGCGCGCGAATCTCCGTTAACGATCACCCCAAAAACAGGTTCGTCATCTTCGAGATAGTCCGCCTCTAATCCGGGTAGAGTCGGCGCGCTCTCAAGAGGAGGGATGCCGTCAATTGGAACGCCACCCCATTGAATCTCTTCCACCCGAATCCGTGATGGGTGATCATCCCGTAAAAAATCGCTGAATCCTGGGTCAATCCGGCCGAGCAGCAGGCCCTTCCAACCGGTGAAACCTGGAGGTGGCTGTAAGTCACTCTTTCCATACCACTCCACCCAGGCAGGCCAATTTTGCCCGAACTGTTGGTCACTCAACTCTTGTAGCCCATCGATAATCTTGCTGTAGGTTCCTCTGGCTATTCCCAGTTCCCGTCCGCGCATCAGTTCAATCAAAACGGAGATGAAACGAATATCTTTGGCCTCTAGGATCGACTCCAGCGCATCGTCCGCTTCGGACGTGTCAGAACTGGCGAGTTCAACCAGAAGAGTAGCGACGTCTTCATCGCTCAGCGGATCGCCAGGTGATAGCGCAGCTATGGCTATCGGAAGTGGCGGTTCGGTGGGGGAGACGGCAATTAATGGCGCAGGTTTAGAAGGCTCTGAACCGATGGGGGCCGCAGTTGGAAATTCTGCTGTCTTCGCTGGACTCACCACTGATTCAATGGGGAGCGAGGTCGCTGCACCTTCCTTCTCGCGGCTAAGGTTTTCTACCTCATTGCTTCCGCAAGCCACCACTAGCAAGAACGCCGATAAAGTAATTGCCAGTAGGAATACTAATCTTCTCGAATTCATGGGAGAAAGTATAGCAGAGGGAGTCCGGTCGAAGATGAAATGTAACCAACCTGTAAGATCGATTAAGATTCTGGTAACCGGACGATATCCGCAGCCATCGACAGGCAATTAGCTGCAATCAACCAGGTGACAACAACCGTTCTCAGTATCTTTATAGAGGAATGGCCGGAGCTGCAAGGTGTACTTGATCGCCCGGAAGGCACTGACATGAATTGCGAGCAGGCCGGAATGCGCAGCTAGCCGATCGTTACGGGGACCTCTTGTGATAGTGTTACCCAACCACCTTGCCCGCCGGTGCAGGCTTGATAACTATCGAAGCAAATCACCAGCCGGAGGGTGTAATTACCACCTTCGGGGAGCTTGATATTATCCCGCCAAACCAGGCCGTTAACCGGGATAGAATCGTTATTTCCGCCCCAGCTGTTCTGGTACCAATCCTGTCGATCGCCCCCATCTTTCTTGGGCATCACCCCCAGCGCGCCGAAGGGAACCGGCCCGCCGGAGACGTTGGCGATGTCAAAATTAAACCATATCGGCTGATTGGCGGGAAATACAGGTCCTCCCTCAATACCGAAGTGGTTCAGGACTAGTCCCCCAGTGCTTGGTGGCGGAGCGGGTTCTGGTGTATTTGTGGGGGCAGGAGGTGGAGGTGGTGGTGGATTCGTGGGGATGATTACGGGTACGGGAGTGTTCGTTGGCGGGATTGGTGTATCCGTTGGTAAAGGGGTCTCAGTTGGCAGTGGCGTGTTTGTCGATGTTGGAGACGGTGGTACCGTGTCAGTTGGTTGTATCTCAACCGCGGTGGTCGGCAATGCAGAAGGGTCGTCTTTGGTGGCTTCCGCGATGACTTCGGTAGGTTCAACCGTTGCCTGGGCTGCGCTGTCTTCAACAAGCGTGTCTGTCACCATCAAATAGAAGACGAATCCCAGAATGACGATCATCACGGCCGCTAAGGCAATCACTACTATTGAAAGGGTTTTGTTCATTACTGCATGCCTTTTCCTAGGAAAAAGAAATATTTCGAGCTATTTGTTTCTTCTGTTTACTATCTATGGAATCAGCCGTCGATATTATCGTATCTGGAGATCTAGGCAACTTGTCCCGGAGTCTACCCCCAACGTGGGCCGGCTCATCCCCGAGGTAGAAGTCTCTCTTCTTAGTGGCATTCCAGGTGTGGGCTGGTATCATGAGCGGCTAAGGATCGGGACAACGCAGCCTTTCGGAACGATAAGGATACGGATGGAGATCCCATGACCGATATAAGAATTCGAGAAATGGATGAAAGTGACCGGCCCTGGGTGGAACGAC
>DASRZI010000462.1:0-5805 GCA_035686605.1 Candidatus Zixiibacteriota bacterium | reverse complement strand
GATAAACGGCGAAATAGTCAGCCGAAATCTAACCTTGCGCAATGACGGCGATGCTGATCTTGTAATCGACAGCATTATTACTTCCTGTACCTGCACCGAGGCTTCTATCAGCCCGATGACCATCGCTGCGGACCAAAGCGGCATCCTACACATCGAGTTTGACTCGGGCTTTCATGGCCCAGACCTAACCGGGCCCTTGATTCGCCAGGTCTTCATCAACTCTAATGACCCGCAGAAGCCCGAATTGGTAATTGAACTAAATGTAGCAGTAGAAGCGAGTAATTCTTGAGATTCGAATCATCATGATGACCGAATCACTATTGAAACATGACTTTAATTCATCATTTTGGAAAAGCTTATGAGTGAGTTGACGACCGAAGTAGCAGCCAAAACAACAAAAGCCAACAGTCGGCGTTTCTTCATAGTTCAAATCCTGATCGCAGTCTTAGTCATCGGAGCCATAGCTTTGATGGCATTACGACTAGCAAAGGTCACAGGTGGACAGCGCGATTCCGGAATGGCTCCAGACTTTGCTCTGGTCAGCTTCGATGATGAGACAGTTACCTTGAGCGAATTGCGTGGTCAAGTGGTGATCATCAACTTCTGGGCATCCTGGTGCCCGCCTTGCCGTGAAGAGGCGCCTTACCTGGAATCAACCTGGCGCAAATACCAGGACCAGGGTGTTGTATTTATCGGTGTAGACTACATCGACACAGAGAAAAAAGCGCTAGCATACCTCCGTGAATTCGACATTAGCTATTTGAACGGTCCAGATATCGGAACTCGGATATCGCAAGCCTACCGTATAGATGGCGTGCCTGAAACTTATTACATAGCTAAGAATGGCGAAATAAGAGGTGTAAAGATTGGTCCTCTAGCGGCTCCGGAGCTGAACCAAAAGATCGATGAGCTGCTAGAGGAGCCTTATCCAGAGTAGTAAAAGAAGCAGCTACTGATTTGTCAGCGTTGCAACGAAATAATCGAAAAAGAGCCGAAAGATGCACATCCTGTGCGGGCACACTTTTTTGTCCGAGACAAGGAACGTCACGGTATTTGGTAGGGCGAATGGTAGGTGGACCAGAAGTTATTCGGATCTGGTTTTTGGAAGAAGCGTCTAACAGCGGCGGCAGTTGCGATACTTAATACGCGCTACCTTGGGTGATGTGACCGTTCTTGGTATAGATCCTGACGCGAATCATGCTCGCATTCGTACCTGGAGAATGATTCCAAAGAAAGTGTGGCGACGATAGTAGCTGTTATTCTGGAGGATGGTCGCTGACCAGGTGTGTCAGCTAAAGATAGGTAGGTGCTGCTATCGCGCCCGTGAACTACCAGTGTGGCAGGGTAAGCATCTTCACCATACACAAGCAACATCACCATCTGACAATCGCAAGCGGAAGTTCCATGATGTGGACAAGCGCATTCAGTGTGTTGCTCGCGTGCCGAGCGAAGATCAAATGATGTCGCCACCTGGAGGTCTGCAAGAGCCAGCGATTTATTGATCCACCGCACTGCTTCATCACTTGGACATTCAACCATAAGCAATTGCGCCATAACCCATCTCCTTATTCATCGTTGCTTAATATAACAGGAATCGCATTAAAGATACGAGCGCAGAATGTACCACGAGGATATGAGCCATTTGGCGGGTCGAGCATACGCAAACGGCCCATGACTTGATAGCCGAAACCTGAGTAGAATGGCGAGCGATGTACCGTCCTGAATACGACTTTCAAAAAAAGCAGAGAAGTAGCTTGGTAGCGCCAACGATAATCCTGGGTTTGCTTTTTAGCGTACTCGTCGTCGTCCTCTTCGGGCTTACACCAAGTGGATTCGTCAAGGACAGGTTGGGCAGATCACCGGCTTCGGCTTCCGCACCGAGCGAAGAAAGAACCAACTTGTCGGCGTCGAACGTGGCTGCGGCGGAACTGGTCGAAGAAACACCAAGCTCGTTAATAGCAGCTTCATCGCGAGGCAGATTAATATTGGCACCGGGGTTCGTTTTGCCGGACTTATTTGACGAGTCCTTGAGCCGTAGCTTGGCTAACTATAGCGGCCGGCCGGTAATCCTCAATTTTTGGGCCAGTTGGTGTGTACCTTGTAAGGAGGAGATGCCAGCCTTGCAACGGGCATATGAGGAATATCGCGACGAAGGACTAGTGGTACTCGGCGTGAACCAAACATTTGTTGATGACCTGGATGAGGCACGTGAATTTGTGAACAAATTGGCTTTGACATTCCCCAACGTACGCGATGATTCTGGAAATACCTCTGAGGGACTCTATCGTGTCATCGGATTGCCTACAAGCGTCTTAATCACGCCAGCGGGCGAGATAGCTCACAAGCAAATTGGTCAAATGACCGACGAGCAAATTGATACTCTCAGCCGGCAGCTTGTGGACAGCGAGAAGATCACGCCATGAAGCTGCTGAAGCACCCCCCTTTTTTAGCGTTGGACCCATTATCATCGTTGTTCAGCCGTCGGCAATGGGCAGTCGGAGTATTAGGCCTCATTGTACTGGCATTTCTAGTAGCTCCTTGGCCATTGTACGACAAGTTGTGGGGCATCGCCTTCGGTATATGTCCGCAGCGTCCTGGGCACAGCCTGTTTTTCGGTGGCGTACAAATGCCCATAGAAGCACGGGAAGGTGGCATGTACGCCGGCTTCCTCCTGGGTTTTGCCTATTTGGTTATCCTTGGACGCGGCAAAGCCAGGGAACTCCCCCTAACAAAAATCTTGGCTCTTCTGATAGGTTTTATTGTCCTAATGGGGTTGGACGGGCTTAATGCCGTTGCTTATGACCTCTACTTGCCGACTCTGTATGTCCCTAACTTACTTATGAGGTCGGGCACTGGTTTGTTGACCGGACTGGCGTTGGCCGCAATCATGTTGCCAGTTTTCAATCAGACGATTTGGCAAGAGAGTATGCCTGTCGAATCGCTTTCTGGCTGGCGCGACACGTTGCCAGCATTGTTGATAGTGGCCGTTTTCTGGTTGGCTGGGCTATCAGGTCTGGAGCCTCTCCTTTACCCTGTTTCCATCGTTGCGATTTTCGGCCAAGTGATTCTGATGGTGGGTCTGGGGGCTATGATGGCATCGATTCTACTACGACGTGAGGGTCAGGTAGGGAATATCACAGAGCTAGCACCCTTGATCCTGCTAGGATTAGTAGCCGTTGTGGTTTTGCTGGGTGCGACTTCGGCCGTACGCTTTGCTTTTTTCGGTCCTGGCCCGATACCAGCGTGGAGATAGGAGGTTGACTTTTTTGCGTGATTTTCGCTTTTCTCTCATAGTCGGAGGCCTATTATTGGCAATCATTTTTATGGCGAGACCTTCTGAGGCGTCTGAATGTGCCCTCTCAATTTGGGTAGAACCCTATGAATGCAATGCTGAATCAGATAATGTGGTCGGGACCTTTTTCACACCTGAATCCTTCGACGACAGCCTGTTGGGCAGACGCCTTTATGCCAGATTAGCTGATAATGCCAATGTGTATCCAGAACCCAGCTGGAGCGTAGCACCAGTTCGCAACGTCGGCGATGGGTTTTTGTACGCCACTGTTAGCAGCTGGAATGAAATCAACGGTGAGACTTGGTACCAGATTAACCACAGAGAATACGTTCACGAGGATGATATCCAGCCGGTGGATGTTTCTGGCTTTCAGGGTGTAAGCGTCAGACGACAACCAGAAAGACCCTTTGGTTGGGTCGTTCAAGACGTTCAACCCAGCCGCCAGCCAGACGGCGAACCTGGTACATTTTTCTCCGAGCTTCCCCGCTACAGCTTCTTCGAGGTATTCGACGCAGTCAAAGGCCAGAATGACTGGATCTGGTATGACACAGGGAACGGACGATGGATCAAGCAAACCTATGCGAGCATCGTTGATGTCAGCCCTCGGCCAGATCAGGTCGGTCCAGACGAGTATTGGACTGAGGTAGACCTTTACGAACAAACTTTTGCTGCCTATGAGGGCGACCGGATGGTTTATGCGACGCTTATCTCCTCAGGTCTAAATCGCTGGCCAACCCGTGAAGGAATATTCCAGGTCTGGGAGCGCTTTAACGAGTACAAGATGTCCGGCGCCGAGGGTAAAACCGACTATTATTTCCTCGAAGATGTACCCTACATCATGTACTTTGATCAATTGAATAGCATCGCCCTGCACGGGACCTATTGGCACGACCGATATGGCTACAAGCATAGCCACGGCTGCGTCAACATGCCCATCTTGGATGCAGAGTGGGTGTTCAACTGGTCCGCAGATGCCCCTAATGATCTATGGGTATGGGTTCATACCTCTGATCCGAACGAATACTTCAGTTAGTATCAACAGCAAATATTCTAGGAACGCACCTCTGATCCCAGAAATCAGAGGTCTTTCGCTCTTATTGCAAAGCAGATATCGGAGAATAGGTGAACGGACGGATTAAAGGCTTCCTTGCTCTACTTATATTGATGTTAATTCTCCTCGTTGGAGGTTTTTATGGCGTCCCCCGAGTTGTAGGCGCGCTACCTGGTGAGTTCCGGGTGCGACTGGCACGTATACCGCTAATGGAGCCTATACTAAAGATGGGAACGACCCCACTGCCAGCTGCGTTGCCAGCTCCCTCTATCGCGGCTGAGCAACTGCGCGTCACCATTCCTGCCCTTGTGTCACCTACGGCGCCAGCGACTTCAGAACCAATCACGACACAAAAATCTGAATGGATAGTCACCGCACCAGAGAGCCTCGAACCAACCATCACTCCCACTACAAAGCCTTCACCCACAGCGACGCCAACACCACTTCCACTGCCCAGCCAGGCACGCATAGGAGGCATAGAAATCGTTCCCCAGGGATTCAACAACTGCGGCCCGGCTAACCTGACTGTCAACCTAAATTTCTACGGCGATGCCACCACCCAGAACGAAGCCGCCGCCTTCCTAAAACCTAATCGCGAGGACCGCAACGTCAGCCCATGGCAGCTTAGCGACTACGTTAATGAACATACCTCTTTGCGTTCTACCGTTCATAGCGGAGGAGACCTGGAGCTTATTAAGCGATTTGTGGCTGCCGGGTTCCCTATTGTCATCGAAAAGGGATATGAACCGACAACCAACGACGGGTGGCTTGGCCATTATCTCACCGTCTTCGGCTATGACGACGATAAGCAAGAACTATATGGTATGGACACGTATCTAGGCCCCTGGGACAGTAGCGGCAGGGTGGATTCCTATGAAACCGTCGAATATTACTGGCAGCAATTCAACTACACTTTCTTTGTCGTCTACCCCCCCGAGAAAGAGCAATTGGTCTTTAACTTGCTGGATCCCGGACTACTTGACCCGGCAACGATGTGGCAAAGCACAGCACAGCGCGCTCAAGCAGAAACAGAGATGGATCCAGATAACGCCTTCGCCTGGTTCAACCTGGGTACCAGCATGACACGACTAGGAGAAATGACTGGCGAATCCGAATTCTATGAAAACGGCGCAGCCGCCTTCGACCGAGCCCGCATTCTAGGTATTCCGCCACGTATCGTTTGGTACCAGTTCCGGCCGTACGTGGCTTATATGAAAGTGGGCCGATACCAGGACATGATTGATCTAACCGACGCAACCCTCACCACTCAGGGCGGCCGCAATGTTGAGGAAACGTACCTCTATAAAGGGCATGCTCTGGCCTTTCAAGGTGACGCACAAGGGGCGATCGAGGCCTACGAGCAAGCGATACGCCTTAACGAGAATTTCTACCCGGCCCAGTGGGCACTTGATTCGATGAGCGGAGGTTAGCTGCGGTTTAATTATACCGCCCACCAACACAT
>DASRZI010000461.1:0-11510 GCA_035686605.1 Candidatus Zixiibacteriota bacterium | reverse complement strand
AAGAGATAAGCGCCTATTTTCAAGAACCCTCTCAGATTGAATTGAGGTTGATTCGGGGACTTGGATTTGGATTGGGCGGACAGATCCAAGGACGATTTTCGCTCAATGCAAGCGGGCCCGAAAACCTGGATCGCGTCGAGTTCTACATTGATGACCAGCTGCTTGGTGATGATAGTTCGCAGCCGTTCAGCGTTTCTTTCAGCACTGGCGATTACGAAAACGGTGTTCATCAGTTTTCAGCGATTGGTTATTTGGCTGATGGACGCGAGATAACGTCGAATCGGATATCACGGCAGTTTGTTTCCGTGCTCAGTGTCGGCTTGATCGTGGGGGCGGTGATCGTCCTGGTCGTGGTCTTAAGATTCGCAAGCTCTTATATCACCAGAAGTAAAACTCCTGGTGGAAAGAAAGGATTCGGGTATTTAGGTGGAACTGTCTGCAAAAATTGTGGGCGGTCGTTTGGAATTCACTGGTGGAGCCTGAGACTCGGACTTGGACGGATGGACCGTTGTCCTCACTGCGGTAAATGGAATATGGTGAACCGAGCATCTGCCGATGTTTTAGCCCAAGCCGACCACGTCGACAGGGAATCAGAACCGGCAAAATCTCCTGCTTCGGAACAGCAAAGCCAGGATGATGATATACTTCGTCGACAAATAGATGAGTCTCGTTATCGTGATGAGTAAACAACCAGCTTAGAAAGCTCTTGTCTGCTCAAGAAGACTCGAATAGCGATAGCCTTTGCAGTCAATGATGAATAGCCCCGCTAATATCCCCGATCGCCAAACAGAGTGCTGATATGACGCCAGAACGACGAGCATCGATTCTCAGGAAAGAGATAAACTTTCACATCTATCGTTACCATGTATTAAACTCGCCGGTAATTAGCGACGCAGAATACGACTCTCTCTACCAAGAACTTCTCGATTTAGAAAAGCAGAATCCTGATCTGATTACAGCTGATTCCCCGACACAGCGGGCCGGCGCCGAACCTCTAGACGCATTTGTTAAGGTTACCCATCCAGCCCCAATCTTGAGCCTGTCGAATGCATTCAATGTCGATGAGCTCAGAGCCTGGAGGGCGAGACTTAATCGATTTCTCCCAGAGGATGCCTCTCTCGATTACGTTGCGGAGCCCAAAATAGACGGACTTACGGTCGTCCTTACATACCGCGATGGAGCTTTTGTACAAGGGGCGACTAGAGGAAATGGCCAGGTTGGAGAGGATGTAACGGTCAACCTGAGAACGTTTTTCTCGGTGCCAAAGCATATACCGGTTGATCCGGCAAGTTCCGCCCGGCCTCCTTCGTATATGGTTGTCAGGGGTGAAGCATTTTTCAACCTTGATGCCTTCGAACAGCTCAATAAAGGGCGGATAGAGGCAGGTGACCCTCCTTATATGAATCCGAGGAACACTGCCGCCGGTTCGCTGAGGCAGCTTGACCCGCAGATGACCGCCAGAAGACCGCTGACACTCTTTTGCTATGATTTCATAGCTTGGGATGGGGGCGTTATTCCAGATACTCAACAGGAACGACTAGAACTACTCAAAGAACTTGGATTCCCTGTCTCTCCTGATATTGAATATTGTGAAGATCTAGACTGTGTGGCGGCGGTTTACACCGCCTGGATGGATAAGAGGAATCAGATCAACTATGAAGTTGACGGGGTAGTGGTCAAGATCAACGACCAGCCCTTGGCACTAAGTCTCGGCTACGTGGGAAAGGATCCGCGAGGGGCCATCGCGATGAAATTCCCTGCCCAAGAGAAAACTACGAAGCTGCTGGATGTCGTCGTGAATGTCGGTCGCACGGGGATACTGGCCCCGAATGCTGTTCTAGAGCCTGTGGAGATCGGAGGAGTGATCGTAAAAAATGCCACCTTGCATAACTACGATGAAATCGCCAGAAAGGACATTAGAGTCGGCGATACGGTGCTGGTGAAGCGAGCTGGCGACGTAATTCCCTACATCATTGGTCCGGTGGTCGATCTACGGGACGGCACCGAACAGATCGTTGAATCCCCAGCAACTTGCCCATTCTGCGGAGAGCCCGCCGTGAGACCAGAGGGCGAGGTTGCCATATATTGCGACAACTCTGCTTGCCCTGAACAGTTAGTCCGGCGAATAGAATACTTCGTATCTAGAAGCGTGATGGATATCGACAACTTCGGCTCCCAAACGGGAGTTCAATTGATCGATGCCGGACTCATCGCTGATGTAGCCGATATCTATTCTCTCGAAATTTCTGATTTATTGAAGATTGAAGGGTTCCAGGAAAAGAAAGCTGAAAACCTCATGGCTGGCGTTGAAGCGAGTAAGCAGCAGCCTGCCCAACGAGTGTTAACAGCTCTGGGAATTCGATTTGTTGGGACCGTCGTCTCGGGATTACTTCTCGACGCATTGCAAAGTATAGACGCGATTGGTGAAGCAACTTTGGAGCAGCTCGAAGAGATAGAAGGGATTGGACCAGGGACAGCCTTGGCCGTCGTGACCTGGTTCGATGATGCTAACAACAGAGGACTCCTGGAAAAACTCCGCTCCGCAGGATTGAATTTTGCCGTTGAGAGGCAAGAAGCTACTTCCAATAACCTGTCCGGCCTGACATTTGTAGTAACTGGGACACTTCCGACAATGTCGCGGACTGAAGCCAAAGATTATATCGAGAGCCACGGTGGAAAAGTTACCGGTTCGGTGAGCGGCAAGACAGATTTTCTACTTGCCGGAGAATCTGCCGGCAGCAAGTTGACAAAAGCAGAGAAGCTAGGCGTTCCCATAGTTAACGAACCGAAATTGCGCGACCTGGTGGAAGGCCGGTAGATGGCAGAATTCTTCAACGTCCTGGAACCAGAAAAGGCCCTAAATCTCCTGCTGGAATATACCAATCACAGGACGCAGGTAGAGCGGCTGTCGACCTCCCAGGCGCTGGGCCGAATCACTGCCTCTCCAAATTTCGCACCCCATGATCTACCTGCCTTTAGGCGCAGCTCGATGGACGGTTATGCTGTAAGAGCGGCTGACACCTTCGGCGCCTCCAACACTCTTCCAGCGATCCTCAATGTCGTGGGCGAAGTAACCATGGGATCTGTCCCCGAGATCGCATTGGCAGCCACAGAAGCGGCCACGATTCACACAGGGGGAATGCTTCCCGAGGATGCAGACGCCGTGGTCCAGATTGAGAACACACAAGTAGTCGATTCGATAGACCAAACTCAAATGCCGTTTGAAATTGAGGTCTTCAGACCGGTTGCTGTTGGTCAAAATGCGATTCAAGTCGGGGAAGATGTTCAAAGAAGCTCCGAAGTTCTGCCAGCTGGCCAATGTCTTAGGTCTCAAGATATCGGAGGGATGCTTGCTCTGGGAATCACTGAAATTCAAGTGAGTAAAAAGCCCGAGGTCGCGATCATTGCTACTGGCGATGAGATCGTGCAGCCAGCAGATACACTGAAGAAAGGCCAGATTCGCGATATAAACAGCTATACGATTGCGGCATTAGTGGAGCAACATGGGGGAACGCCGGTGCTCTGGGGGATCGTAAACGATAACTTTGAATCCCTAATGAAAGCAGCCTCCATTGCCCTAAGCGCCCATGATATGCTGGTTATTACCGCGGGTTCATCGGTAAGCGTTCGTGACTTGACGGTTCAGGTCATTGGCCAACTCGGTGAGCCCGGTGTTTTACTGCATGGTGTTGCCACTAGACCTGGTAAACCAACTGTATTAGGAGCCGCCCAGGGTAAGCCGGTCCTAGGACTCCCTGGTAATCCCGTGTCGGCAATGGTCCAGTTCCTGTTGTTGGGTGTTCCTGCCCTTTACAGGTTGGGTGGCTTGGACAACATGCCCTTGAGGGGAACCATTCGGGCCAAGATCTCTCGAAATGTCCCAAGCGCGTCGGGGCGAGAGGATTACGTGCCAGTCAAAGTCGAGGAATCGAGCGAAGGGTTGGTCGCCGAACCTGTCTTTGGAAAAAGCAATTTGATCTACACCCTTGTAAAAGCTAATGGATTAATGAAGATCCCAATGAACCAAAGCGGCTTTAGGGCCGGTGACTGGGTAGATGTTTTGTTGATTTGAGCGGGTTTTGGCTAATTTGCTGGTAGGAACAATCAAGGAGTGCTGGGGGCATTGAATCGAACGAGGATTGTCGGAATCAGGGTTCTCAATCCGTCTTTATGAATCTTGCGATTCCCCACTTGTTAGTGGCTCATCCTGATGTTCGGCAGTGGTTTGATGTCCTCTCCTAATTGTAGAGAGAATGTAGACTGGCGCTCCAAGCAGGCTAGCCATTCGCATGATGATGAAGACGAGGAGCGAAAGAGCAACGGCCTGGGTGGCGGCATCGCTTGACTCGAGTGCCGCGGATGAGAATAGATAGGGAGCCAGTAATTCCCGCACTCCAAGCCCACCGACGGATGGGACGAGTAGAGCCATGGATAGCAGTGGGACGACCAGCAAATAGTGTGTGTACGGTATCTCGTAGCCCAGGGCACGGCCTGCCGAATACCACCAGCCAACCAACATCAGGTTGAAGATCGCAGAAACTCCTAGGGCGCCAGCGATAGCTCTCCAACCACAACCCTGGACTGCCTCAAGTACTCGTGCTACCGGTCCATCTCCCGTGGGCGATAACTTGCCAGGAAGCCATCTGCCGAATCGTCGTATTAGGCTCCCTTCAAGGAGGATGAAACTGGCGATCAAACCAGCCAGACAACTTACCAGGATGACCATCGTCAGCGTCGACGAAAAACCTTCTGGTCGAAACGGCAGGACTAGCAAAGCCATAACGAACAGCATGACGAGACCGGTAATTCGGTCGACAATGACCGTACCTGTGGCCACATTGCCAGGCACATCTCTTGCAACCTCCAATATCCTGACGACGTCACCACCAAAACCGCTTAGAAGGAAAGCGTTGAAGAAATTTCCGGCGAAGTAAAGCTCCACTAATCGCAGATAGCCAACCTTAGCTTTTAATCCTCGAAGCAATATCTGCCAGCGAAAGGCGCGTAAAAACAGGCTGGCAACGACCAAGAGAAAAGCAACGAGCACCCAGTTCCAGGATGCTTCCCGAAGGACCTGGAAAATCTCCTTAGCTGGAATCCGCCAGAGAACGATGGCGAGCCCAGCGACTGTGATCCCCACCTTAAGCAGTGTTGAAAGACGTTTATTCATCGAGATGAATTCTAGTTCAAAGTCTGGGAATCGTCACTTGAACCCACTATCCTTTTACCCTGGTATTATTGCCTGGGCGCATGCTGGTGACCTATAATGACCTCCTATGGCGCGAATTGCCCGAATACCGGCGGTTTTTTTTTCTGTACCATTCATCCTGCTGTTCTTCTTCCTTGCGATTGACAGCCTGGTCGGTGACAGCCCGACGATGGATGAACAGAACCACGTAGCTCGAGGCCTCGCCTTCCTCAAGACTGGTGATCCGCGGCTGAGTCTAGAACACCCTCCGCTAATCAACGCCATCAGCGCCTTACCCCTGTTAACTGAACAGAGTATCGACCTGCCGACAGATCACCCCAGTTGGGAAGAGAGACAAGGTTGGTATGCGTTCGCGGATGAGTTATTTTGGGAGCGTGACAACGATCCTACCAGGATGATCTTCCTGGCAAGAATCCCCATTGTCTTTCTTTCTTTGACGTTGGCTTTGACCGGTTTCCATTTCGCAAGAGATATGTGGGGGAAAGTTGCTGCGTTCTTCGCCTTCGCCATACTGCTTTTAGAGCCCAATATCCTGGCTCACGGCAGGTATACCACGACGGATATCGGGGCAACGACGTTTTTGCTCTTGTCTACCTTCCTTCTGTGGCGAATGTGGAGATACGAAGGTTGGAGCTGGTGGCGCTGCATGGCTGCCGGGTTGGCCGTCGGCCTGGCATTGGGCAGCAAACTTTCGATGCTAATCTTCTTGCCCATGTTCGCCATTCTCGCGCTGCTTCCACTGTATGGTAAGCGATGGCGACTACGGCCAGCGCTCCGGCGATTAGCCCAACTAGTAATTGCAGTGTCTCTCGGCTTATTTGTCCTGTGGTTCATCTATGGACTCGAGTGGGATACACACCGATTTGTTGGATCCTGGGCTGATACATTGGATGGAATAACTCTGCCAATGCCGACCTATTGGGCAGGCATCGAACAGATTCTCAGCTTAAGTGGAGGTGGACGGCCGGCCTATCTTTTTGGAGAGTTCTCCATTACTGGCTGGTGGTACTACTTCCCAATAGCGTTCGCGGTCAAGACACCCCTCATTCTGCTTCTCTTGATCGTGGTTTCGTCGATTCTCCTTCTATGGGAACGACAGAGCCGGGCTAAAGCTGCCTTTCTCTTGATACCTGTGCTGCTTTACTTCATCATCAGCATGCAGAGCGCGCTGAATATTGGCTACCGTCATCTTCTTCCCATTTTGCCGTTTTTGGTAATTCTTATCAGCGGTATAGCCCATGTAAAATTTGTTCATCCGCGTATTATTTCCAATAGACCCGCCTTTGGACCCATTCTGCTTGTCATTGCCCTCATCTCAGTCATCGCTATTGATCTTCTGCTGCATCCGTCGTACCTCAGTTATTTCAATCTGGCGGCTGGAGGTCCCGCTAACGGACACAAGATTCTCGTCGACAGCAATATCGACTGGGGTCAGGATATGATGCGCCTGAGACGCTGGATGGATGATAACGACGTGCAAAGTGTGAAACTCTCGTGGTTCGGAACCGCAGATCCAGATTACTACGGGATTGCTTATGATCCTCTTCCGGGCTTGCCCTATCATTTTGATTTATGGTGGGACACTCCATTTGATCCTGACTCTCCAGCTCCTGGGGTGTATGCGATCAGTGCCAGCAACCTCTGGGAAATTCCACTGGAGGAAAAGACCACATTTGGGTGGTTTAGAGCTCGCGAACCAGACGACCGGATAGGGTATTCCATCCACATTTACCGTGTAGGCGACGATGGGTAGCGATACTCGAAAGGTCGTCTTAGGGCTTGTCGGAGCCTATATCATATTAGCGGTATTGGTCGTGCTGCTGCGCGATACACCTGGGGCACAGATACCCGCCTTCATCTTTCTCTGGATCTTGCCTACCTTGTGCTGGAGCCTGTATTTGGATGGGCCATGGATTGAGCGGTTATTGATCGCTTCCGGCGTATCGTTTTTGCTTGCTGCCATCCTCACTCTGCTGACCAGCTATCTACCAGGAGACGTCCTTCCCTGGTACATCCTGGTTGGAATGGGTCTGATTGTTCTACCTCCACTTCTGGCGACATGGCGGCGCGGCAGCCACACACCTTTGGAGTTTGAGGGATCTCGCAAACATTGGCTTGCCTTATTTGCTATTATTCTCCTTGCCTTCATTCTGCGGTTAACCAACCTCGGCTACAAAGAGTTCCAGGGGGACGAAGGCGTGATAATGGTCCGGGCAGCTTCGATTCTAACAGGAGATGAAGCGGAGATTTTCCTCCATCAAAAAGGTCCTGTGGAAATTCTATTTCCTGCGGCTATATGGGCTATCACTGGAACGATTGACGATTATTGGTCCCGGATACCGTTTCTATGGGCGGGCTTGCTTGAAGTTGTGGCAATTTATTGGCTAGCTCGAAGATGGTTTGGTCGAAACGCGGGTATCGCAGCTTGTCTTCTTTTCGCGGTTGGAGGTCTCGGCATCGCCTTCAGCCGGATAGTTCAATATCAGAGCTTCGTGATGCTCTGGGGGACGCTAGCCCTGATCGCGGCTGCGAGATACAGGGAAGATGGAAGGCGGAGACATTTGCTTCTCACATCGGCTTTCCTGGCAGCCGGTCTTTTGGCCCATTATGATGCGATTCTTGTCTTCCCCGCAGTCCTGTGGATTGTGTGGGGACGGTTGTTCCGTTCTGATCGAGCCAGATTGGGGTCAATAGCCCTCTCCATCTTGTTGGGGATTATCATCATCGGCCTTTTCTACATTCCATTTGCCCTAAGCCCGAGCGCGAACAGGACTTTAGATTATTTGCTGGCTGACCGCGTCACCGTATCCGACGATACCTCGTTTTTTGGTTGGAGCGGCGCGGCTGTTTGGCAGATGCTGACTTTTTACAACAGTATCTGGTATGTGCTGGGTGTCTTTCTGTTGAGCATGGTTGGCTTAGCCCGTTCACTCCACCAAAGGCATGAGATCGCCGCGGCCGTCTATCTACTGGTTCCAACCCTTTTCTATCTGGTGATCGTTGGCGATCCTAGGACCCATGTCTATACAATCATTCCCGGGGCCGTGATCCTTGCAGGATATGGAGCGGTCGAGATATGGCTCTCCTTAAGAAGAAGGTCGAATACCTTCCTGGAGGTCGCTGGAATGGCAATCGCTGCCGTATGGCTGATCATGGTTGTGATCTATCCAGTCCTCATGTTTGTTGACATAAGCAAAGAAAGACAGCGTACTTGGGTAGACAATAGGCCATGGCCAACGCTCTATCCGGTGACGTGGGAGGACCCACCTCGATATGGTCTATTTGGATTTCCACACCAGGCCGGATGGAGGGCAGCACTGGATATCGTTCCCGAGTCCGCCTATCCTTACGCCAGCAATGAAGAAGAGGAAATCACCAACTGGTACATGGCTCAGAATCCACGAACGCACTGCAGCGATGCCCAAACGATCCTGATTGCTGATAATGCTCAAGACGAGGTATATCTCGATTCCGGTTGGTTGGATGCGTACCAATTGCACGAAGTGATAACAGTTAATGGTCCGCCAGGAATTGAGATATACAGAAGTGGTTCAGCGAATGAGGTTCAAACAGTCGATAGCTCGGAATACCAGCGCTGGTTGACGCCGGATGAAGCGGCGCCGCCACACACGTTTGGAACCTTTCCAGTAGAAGCAACTCTAGATGGACAGGTTCGCCTGCTCGGTTATGATCTTGACCTATCGAATGCAAGGCCTGGAGGGGATATCATAGTAACCCTTTACTGGGAAGCGCTGGAAACCATTCCGAGGAACAAACAAGTCTTTGTTCACCTATTTGACGGATTCATGTGGGCGCAGCATGATGGCGCACCAGAATGCGCGATCAACCCAACAACCAGGTGGGAGGTGGGTCAAATCATTCCCGATCCACATATTCTTGAACTATCCGATGAGATGGAAGTCGATAATGTGCCGCTGCTCGTGGGAATGTATGATCTGATATCGAAGGATAGAATGCGCGTCGTGGAGACCGGTGAGGATTTCATATACCTGACGGACGTCGCGATCAATCGTTAACAACCAAAATGGAAATAACACAGAGTCTTAACAACTGTGGGCTGAATAGTGAATCACTAAGTCACCAACGGTGATTCGGTTGTAGATCGACAGGCAGTACAATATCTTACCAGTCCCGAGAGTAAGATTAACGCCAACTACCATGGACCAGATCGTTAGAAAAATACAGCAAAGACCATATCTGGCGGCCGGTCTCTTGTTCCTCCTGCTGGCCCTCGTTTTCCTAGGTCGCGTCTTGCTGCCCCCAGCAGGTGAAGTTCTGGGTGGCTACGACATGCGGGGTCTCTTTCACGTTTTGACCGATACCGTATTCGGATCAATCAAGAGCGGAACTCTTCCACTGTGGAATCCGTACTTGTTTAACGGATTCCCGTTATTGTCCGACCCCCAAGCTGCTACATTCTACCCAATCAATTGGCTTAACCTGCTCCTACCTGTGACCATGGGGATAAGCTGGTATCTCTTGGCGCATATCTTAATAGCTGGTTTTGGCATGTTTGCCTTCGTCAAGTATCGCGGTGGGGAATGGTTTCCATCGTTGTTAGCAGGCGTTGTTTTCGCCTTTGGCGGCCTAATCGCTGGACGTCTCTGGGCAGGACACAGCATTGTCTATGCCGTATTTGCCTGGACTCCATGGCTGCTGCTGGCCTTATCCTGGAGCGTACAAACGGAGAGCATCTGGGCTTCGATCATCGCCGGTATTCCCTTTGGTCTGGCGATATTGGGCGGACATCTTCCATCATTCGTCTATGTCATGATGATTTGGGGGGCATATTTACTATTCCTGCTCATCACTGAGAAATCAAGTCGACGGCTGGTCTTCCGGCAAGCCATCATCATGGTGATTACAGGCATCGGTTTGTCGGCGATACAACTTATCCCGACTCTTCAACTTACTCTGCTGAGCGAGAGAGCGGGGGCATCTGATTACGATTTCGCTTCAAGGTTTTCTTTTCCACCGGCTCATCTGGCAACGCTTGTGGTTCCGGAGTTTTTTGGCGAGCCACTTCGAGTAGGGTACTGGAGTGTTCCAACTTTTGAAGAGCTCACATATTATGCTGGACTTCTCGGGCTAATCGCTCTGGTCATATCGTTTTTCAAGGCAGACAAGCTGACCTGGTTCTATATTTTCCTCATGGTCTTTGGAATCGCTTTTGCCATGGGCAGCTATGGCATAGTGCACAGGGTACTTTACGAAATCTTTCCACCCTTTCGCTATATGCGAGCGCCTGCTCGGGCTGGGTTCCTCTTCTTCTTCGCTTCTGCGGCTTTACTTGGACATTCTCTTTCGATATGGGTCCGGAGTTCGGCAGAGGATCGTGACCCGATATTGAGGCCAGTGCTGCGATGGTTGCTAGCCGCCGTTCTTGTATGTGGTGTACTTGCCATCGCGGCTACGGGTGCTGTGTTCATTTCAGTCCATCCGACAGACACCAGCGGTAGGTTGTGGCACCAAATAGGTGGTTATGCAATCGCTTTGTTTGTTGTGCTCATCAGCGGTGGTTTGCTGTGGGCCTACTTGACCAAAAGACCGTCCAAGGGATGGCCTCGCCTGGCCATCTTGACAGCTTTACTCGCCATTCTCTTGTTGGATCTGTGGACATTTTCGTACAAGTTTGTTCGTACTGACCCAATCGGACCGGACCAGCTGTGGCTCGACGCAAAAGAAATCATCGGAGAGACAAATGCCAGCGTGCTTCCATGGGGGTTATCCATATTTACCCAGAATGGTGGCATGCAAGTGGGTCTTCGCAGTGTGTTTGGCTACAACTCTCTAGCCCCGGGAAACCACCTGGCCTTGGCAGCGTCCATACCTGACCCGAGATCGACGGCCTACGACATCATTGGAACAGAGTTTGTGATTTCTGAAGCGCCGCTTGATCAATTCAGCGAAGGAGAATCGGGGATTGTATTCGTGGACGAGAGCTCGTCTGTAAAGGTCTACAGTCGTCCAAGTGTTTTGCCCATTGCCCGGATGGTCCACGAGGTGGAGGTAATTCCGGAGAATCAGGAAGCCATCAATCGAATTCACGATCCTGAATTTGATCCTGCTACAACTGCCATTCTTGCAAGTGACGAAGAATGCGATATTGACCCAACCTCTTCTACTGCGGATCGCGTGGAGGTTGTAGAAAGTCGTCCAAGATACTGGAAGATAGACAGCCAAAGCGACAGCAACGGTCTCATAATTCTCGCCGAGAACGCGTATCCAGGATGGGAGGTTACCATTGACGGTGAGAGAGCTGAATCCCTGGTCGCCTATA
>DASRZI010000460.1:0-5781 GCA_035686605.1 Candidatus Zixiibacteriota bacterium | reverse complement strand
TCAGTGGGATGGGAAAACCGTGTACTCGCTAGAAGGCAGCGTTTCACCGTAGAGATAGTATAAATAAACGATCTAATGGCAATAAACTCTACATTGAATAATCACACCAGTTTTATTGACTTAATTGGAATTGAGGATATGTGCAACTATGACAGCTTGGATTGGCCTCATTACCTCTACAAAAGCGGGGTGGGGCTAGCTGAAGTCAGCGATGTCGACATACCGTTAAGCCAATCTCTCAGAATCAAGACCCGCGTGTCAAAAAATACGGTCGATAGATTAGAACATTGTCCCAGGCTTTGACTGAAATTGTCCTGCGCAGCCACCTATGTTTGCAAGAGCAATTATGATCAGTGCGATGAACTGCTAGTCCATAGTGTCCACTCTGTTTTAGCAGACCGGATCGACTAGTTTTCTGAGTGATATTTCTATTCCCACATTACATATAACCGGTAATGGACGTTTCCCAGAGATGGGTGATTATATTAGCAGGATTTAATAATTATGATGGAAGCTCTTTGGATAATCATTGGTCAATGACTCTTTCCAACGTCATTAGGTGACATTTGACACTTACTCTGACTATCCAATTCGCTTATAATGACCAATGTTGAGCTAATTCTCCACAAGCTAGGCTGTTCTCTGGGCGCAAACTATCTTAATCGCCGGATTCTTTTCCAACTCTTTTCAGCACTGTTACTCAGGGGGACAAGCCAAAAAAGGGACGGTTACATGAATCGCCATTTGCGTATTTCCTCATTGTTAGCTTCATCAGTAGTTATTTTGAGCGTTTTGTTTGTTGTACTTCTTGGGTCAAAGGCCCAGGCTGACACCACGCTTGCCACCGAGTCAAGACAAATCCCCGGCAAAGCGAGCAGCAGCACTGATCCACTAACCATTGACACATCCCGGTCCGCCTTGCCGGGTGTGACCCGGAATGCAGGCGAGATTATTGGATTACGATTCGATCCTGATCCCCCATTGGCCGGGCAGGAATTAGCCATCCTTGTGGCGGTCCGCAACAGCGGCAGTGAACCCTGGGATTCGCAACAGTTAGATCTGGCAGTTGACTTGACCAACGAGGCTGGCGAAACCTTCACCGCTTATGGAGCTGACGCGGCCTTAGTCGAGTTCGTTCAACCCGGGCAAGAAGCGACTGTCTCGGCTTCATTACTACTGCCATATGAGCAGACCGGCTCATTCAGCGTGGCTGCCACCCTTCGCCACCAGGGACAAGTAGTCGCTCGCCACGATTCAGCCACGGCGGACCTGACTGCCCAACGTACGATGCCCTTGGTTGCGGATGGACCAGAGTCGGCCGACCGGCTGTTAACCGGCGTGTCATTTTGGTATCCATTGCCTGAGGATCTTCGCCGGGCCATAGCTGAAGGATTGGAGACGACCGCCCTCGATAAATTGCCCGGTCAGCACTACGCCATTACCTCGGATCGCATCGAGGGGGAGTGGGCCATGCTATCCGTGGCCGTGTTGGAAGGACCTAATTGTGGCGGAGATGCCTTTGTCGGAAGTGGTGATTGTGGCGCGCCTATGTTGGCCCACCGGCAGGACGGCACCTGGCAGGCAGCCCTATCAGGAAGCGAAACCTACGCCCAGCTGCTTGCGGCCGCTCCACAAACCTTCCTCGATCCCGCGGCGAAACCATTACTTGATCCTCTGAACCAGGATGCCCAGGCCTTGCTGGCAGCTCAGTCGTTAAGCGTGCTGAACTACAAGTTCCCCTGGCCTGCCGGCGCCTGGGAGTACTGGAACGAATGGCATCAGGTTTCAGGTGGAAGGGGTGCTATGGACTTTGGAATCGCCGACTTGGAGCCCCGTGTATTGGCTGCCGCCGACGGGGCGATTCTTGGAATCTGCCGCGGCAAACTTAGCGCCAATGTTAATATCCAGCATGACGACGGCCAGATCTATACTTACTATCATTTTGATGTCAACAAACTAGAGGCGGCCACCTTGCAAGGCAGTCGTGTCCAACAAGGTCAGGTTTTAGGTCGCTTGATACCGGGTAGCTGGACAGTGGCCGAGGATTACAATCCTCTCACAAAACGCAGTTGTGGCTACGCCGATCAATCAGCTGCAAATGCCCATCTTCATTGGGAAATGCCCACCACCGTGACAGCGACAGTAGATGGCTGGTCCATACGTTATCCCAGCATCAATTGGCAAAAAGATGGCCAAACTGTTACCCCAGGGTACGGTAGCCTACACGTCATCGCTTCCACAAATGAGCCTATAATATCAAACTATGGCCACGCAGTGGACTTGGTATTCGCTATGGATACTTCCGGATCCATGGATGATGAATTTGAATCCCTTTGCACCAAAATCGATCAAATCGTGGCAGAACTAAGTAGTCGAGGCATTCAATTAAATTATCGTATCTTGGGCATTGCCTCTGTGCGATCATGCGCAACAAATACCGTTACCAACTTAATACCGGGCGGCGTGTCTAATCATATCGAGGATTGGGGACCGGCAACCGAGGACCTGGCGAAGTTTTATGATTGGCGTCCTGGACATGCTCGACTTGTCGTACCTATGGGCGACGAAGGCCCGCAGGATGGGGAACCTTGCAATGATCCGGGTGCTGATCGCGATGCTGTCAGCGCGGCTATCGAAGCCGCCCAATCAAATTACGTGCTAGTTTCGCCAGTTCTGGGGACTATTTATTATCAGGGCTCAGTCGAGTGCGTCACCGGCCTGGCCCAGGACCTGGCCGATGGCACATCGGGCAAGCTATTTACCTCAGCCGACAGCGCCGATAAATTAGCTACTGGCTTGATTAACATCGTCGGCAAGGCAGTTGTACCAGACCCCTATGGCGAGCGTGAGCCTGCTGAATTGCCCAGCCTCGAAGAAGTCGAGGCCAGCAACAACTTGTTCGAAGCCGATGAAGACGAGGTAGCCCAGTGGTTCCACGAGCACATTGACGACCTACAAGCTTTTCAGGAGCTTTACCATCAGTCAACGAACCGGCGCACGCGGACAATAAATCTGCCAATCAGTAGGTTTTATGGAGAAGTGAATCCTGACAACAATCAGCTCGACAATCCCGATCTAATTCAAGATGCGCAGCTTGTCGTCTGTGCCTGGGATATTGACCCCCTTGAAGACGTAACTATTCAAATAAACGGCCAAGATGCGCTGACTTTAGAGGGGGATCCGGGTACCGATCGGGAATTTTATTGTCGCTCCTATCCCTTGACAGACAAATTGGATTTGCTGCGTTTCCCGGTAAGTGAAGGCTTGTCGTCAGACCCAATCAGAAACGACGCCCTGGGTGAGCCTGTCAGGCCGCTAGCTGCTGACAACCAGTTTACGATCACTTATTCGGAAAAGTACAAGGCGCTGGTTTACAGCCTGCGTTTGATCATTAAGGGTGTTCGCCCGGTCGTGCTCGTTCCCGGATTTGGAGCCGATGCCAACACCTATGAATGGGGCGATATCAAAAATGACCTGATAGCCAACGGGGTCAGTGTGGTCAGGCCCTGCCACTTTCAATGGCTCTTTGAATACGTGGCCTTTCCACCCCGTTGGAAATGGGAGGTCTACGATACCGGTCGCTATGATGGCGATGAGATTGAAGTGAATGAGTACCTGAACCCACGATGTTTTGAGGCGGCCCGCCCTAAGCCATTAATCCTGGTTGAGCTACGAAGCGACATTCACGATCTCGGCACACTTACCAGGAATGCCCGGGCGCTGCGCTGGACTATCGACGAAGTAAAAACGCGGTATGGGGTGAGTAAAGTCAATCTTGTGGGTCACAGCAAGGGCGGCCTCTTCAGCCGGGCCTATGTTGATTCCGACGGAGGGTATCAGGGTGATGTAGAAAACCTGATCAGCATCAGTTCACCTCAGCACGGCAGCTTCATGATGGATATTGCAGCTAAAAATGTGACCCTGCCTGCTGACTGGGCCGAAACGATCAACTGTGAAAACAGCCCTCTCTGTAATTGGACGCCAGAGAAGATGCAAGAGTGGTCCCAAAAAACCTTCGCCAGTATGTTCTCCTTCAAAGTAAACGACACCACCGGCTACGAGATCACGACCAGAGGGGTGGATGATCGCTTCGGTGTGGATGACCAGGGAAACAGCGTAAGCCCACAGACCGGCGTCGATTATTATGCGATTGTGGCCACCGCCGGAACTGTCTCCGATGCCACAAGCCTGGACCCGGCTCGCAACGACATGGGCCAGTCAGTAGATTATTTTGCGAATTCGCTGAACGCCTATGATATTTCCTATCGTCTCAACTACTATCAGGGCGATCTCGATAGCCGTTATCAGGCCATGGCAGGCGAGAGCGACATCACTATCGCCACTGCCAGCCAGCAGATCGGGAACCTGCCCAACTATGGCGCTTTTGTTGACCAATGTGTTGTTGTGCGGGCCAATCACGACGAGAGCCGCAGATTTCAGGCCACCGCTAACGTCATCCTGGGCATCCTGGGTCTCTCTGAAATCGTAGCCCCTCCCTGCACTGTCCTGGCCAACGGCGATGCTTTCTCTGTCAGGGATCCATTACAATCACTTTCCGGTGATGTATCGGAGTCGGCGACGGCACAAGTACTAACTTACCAGGGTGTTATTACCTATGGTCAGCATATTGACACGCCATTTGCTGTGGACGGCACTCACCTGGAGATGACCGGATTCTGGCAAGGGGACGCCGGTATCAGCCTCACCCTGATAGATCCCGATGGTCACCTCATTGATCCGGCCAGTGCGCTTGCCGATCCGGGGATGGATTATTACCAGGACTTACTTCCGGTCGACGCCGCCGGCGCAGCTGGATACATTATCACAGATACTGTTACCGGCCTTTGGATAGCCCGGCTAGAAGCCCCGGCAAGTGGACCGGCTGTCGAGCCAATGTCCTGGTCGCTTATTGCCAGCCAACAAAGCAAAATCGAGCTAGGCTTGAGTACGGTGCCCATCAGTACCACACTCGGGATGACTGTCACCGTCCTGGCCGAGCCCGTCTCCGGCACCTTGCCCATCACTAATGTTGTGATCAGCGGAACCATCAGTGGTTGGGGAGGAATAACCCAGACCCTGGCCTTTGCCGACGATGGCCAACATGATGACGCCCTCGCCGGCGACGGCATCTATGGCGCCTTCTTCTACCCCACCGCCCCCGGCGAACAGTGGATTCAAGCCACCACTAGCGACGCCCTTCCCGGAGGCACACCCTATGAGCGCCAGGCGGATGCCAAGGTGATGATCTATCCAGACAGCGCCCGGCTAACCGGTCTTTACAACGATGTCTCAATTGATAGCGACGGAGATGGTCTATTCGATAATCTGGATATAGGAGTAGAGATCGCTCTAAAAAAGGGCGGTGATTTCTCGTTGCTGGGCGCACTCAGTACCCAGGGAGGTCAGCTACTGGGTGCAGTCACACAAGTTGTTACGAGCACCGTCGCCACGACAACCTGGGCGACTTTGACCTTTCCCGCTGGGCTGATCGTCGATGCGCCGGCCGATGGACCTTATCATCTTAGCCTGGCGCAAATATTTGACCTGGAAAGCAGCTTGCCGGCCGATCAACAGACTGCTGTCTATACGACTGGGCAGGCGTATCAGCGAAGTGACTTCTTCGGGCAGGAGGTGCGAGTAGTCGGGAAGCCGCTAGAAACCGCACTGGATAGTAATGGTAATGCCTTGTATGAGCAATTGACCTTTGATGTGCCCTTGCTGCTGCGCCACCCTGGTAGTTACACAGTTACGGCCTGGCTTGATGTGACCTCTGATTACGGC
>DASRZI010000459.1:0-11077 GCA_035686605.1 Candidatus Zixiibacteriota bacterium | reverse complement strand
GGTATATGGCTCGTTTTGCCAATGTAATTCTCCTTGAAACCTAATGTTCTGCTGCCAGCTTCTTTGTGACTTGACCTTGGAATCTGGTCTTGAATATCTTATCTTTCAGACCTTATCTTGCAGACCTCATTTTACAGACCTTATCTTGGTGGTCTCTCCTCGGAATTCTGTTGAAAGGGAGGATCTTCTGTACAGGGCAATGACCTGCTGCCAGCCAGTGCCTGCCAAAACATCAACTCACCTCGGCATCCTTTTGCCAGAATTGCTCTACTTTCGCCTGCAGCAGCTCATGCTCGGGCAGCTCCAGGTTTGGATCCATTTCAGAGATCATCTGCGCTTCTTCACGAGCGATCTCCAGCATCTCAAGATCCATTAGCGAAGCTAGACGAAGCTCCGGCAATCCACTTTTCCGGCGGCCGAAGAATTCACCCGGACCTCGAATCTGCAGATCCTTTTCGGCCAATATAAAGCCGTCGTTGGTCTTTTCCATGGCCGTCAAGCGTTCCTCTGCATCGGCCGAGACCTCATCGGCGAGCAGGAGACAGTAAGATTGGTACCCACCACGCCCGACCCGACCGCGAAACTGGTGCAATTGAGCTAAACCAAACCTATTTGCCCCCTCGATAAGCATGATCGTGCTGTTCGGCACATCGATGCCGACCTCAATAACTGATGTAGCCACTAGGATATCGATTTGGCCTTCGTAAAAGGCCCGCATGACTTCCTCTTTTTCTCCACTCTTCAGCCGTCCATGCAGTAATCCGAGCTTAAAACTAGGGAAAATCTGCTCCTGCAGCCTCTGATGCTCTTCTACGGCTGCCTTGGCCTCGGTTTTTTCGGATTCCTCGACCAGGGGACATATAACAAACGCTTGACGACCTTGCTTCACTTGGCTCTCGACAAATGAATAAGCTCGTTGTCTTTCCCCAGGACGCATCCAACTTGTCTTTATCTCCAGCCGGCCAGGAGGCATTTCATCTAGAACAGAGATATCGAGATCGCCATATAGCGACAGGGCCAGCGTGCGTGGAATCGGGGTTGCACTCATAACCAGCAGATGGGGATTGGGCTGATTGGATCCATCAGGCGAAGCAATGCCTTTCTGCCTTAAAGCCTTTCGCTGATCTACTCCGAATCGATGCTGCTCATCGACTACGGCAAGACCCAAGCTCTTGAAGCGAACACCTTCTTGAATCAGTGCGTGGGTGCCGATAACGACATCGATGTTGCCATCGATAAGATCCGCATAAATCTGTCGCTTCTCATCCGCGGGTGTACTTCCAGTTAATAACTTCACCGAGAATTCTAGATCGCCAAACATCTGGCTCAGCCCCCGATAATGCTGTTCGGCAAGGATCTCGGTTGGTGCCATGATGGCAGCTTGAAAACCTGCCCTTACTACTAGGACAATGGCGGCCGCGGCAATGACCGTCTTTCCCGATCCGACATCTCCTTGTAGGAGTCTGTTCATCGGTATTGGCTCGGCAATATCGGCGGCGATCTCGCCAATCACTCTTTTCTGGGCCGAAGTCAGTTGGAAGGGAATGGTACGAATGAAAGCCTTCAATGCTTCAATGTCGGTCGGGATGTCGACGCCAGGCGCACCTTGCCAATCTCGTCGAAGACCAAGCACTCCGAGCTGAAACATGAAGAGCTCGTCGAAAATGATTCGCCTTCGCGCCTTGTGCATTGACTCCTGAGACTCGGGAAAATGTGCTTGCCGGATGGCGAACGGCAGCCGGTAAAGATTGCGACGATCTCGGATTGGATCAGGCAGCGGCTCCGGAAGGCGAGGAGCCCATATATCCGATGCCTGCTTCATGATCTCCCGCATCCGGTGCGCAGATAATCCCTCTGTAAGCGGATAAATAGGCACGATCCGGCGCGTTCGCAGAGGCTCCATAGCCAGAGGCTCCCAATCGGGATTTTGAAATACCAACCGGCCAAGAAACTGGTCTACTTTACCACTCAATACAATCTGCGATCCGGCGACTACTTTATCAATCAACCAGGGTTGGTTGAACCAGGTAACATCAATACTGCCCGTGCCATCGCTGACAACGGATTGAACAAGCTGTCTGTTGCGGGTTCGTCTTAGCTTGGTCTCCCAAACAGTACCGATCACTGTCGCTGTCTCGTCGTAGGAAAGATGGTTTATAGGCTTGAGTAAAGTGTAATCATCGTATCTGCGCGGAAATACATACAAAAGATCGGCAATCGATTCCACACCCATTTTTTCTAATTGCTCTGCCGTGCGTAGTCCAACACCCCTCAACGTAGATACAGGTTGGCTCAAACCCTCCGGATCGGGTTGATCGCTCTCCGATTCGAGAGCAGGTGTGGCTTCTGGCGTCTCTGGCTCGAGTTCCAGATCGAGGGCCTGCATGACCTCGACTGGCGGATGAAACGCAATTGTTGGTGTCTCGGCTGGCGCTTCTGGCAATGCCTCTGGCAATGCCTCTGGCAATGCTTCCGACGTCGCTTCTGGCCCGACCTCTGGCTTCGATTCTGACGGGACTTCCAGCAGCTCTTGTGTCACCGCTTCTGGCGTTGGTGGTGCCGCTGCTATCGATGGAGGAGGTCGTTCGGGCTGGAAAGGAGGCGCGATGGCTGGCTCTAGCGCTTTCAACCTCTCCTCTCGCAGGCGAAGCTTATCTTTTATGTTTTCGATTGTCTCGGCTCGAGCCTCGACGCCAGGCAATCTTGAGTAGCCTGTCAGCGATTCCGCTATCTGTTCTACAAGAGCCTTGTCTGCTTCGTCAACCGCTTGCTCTCTGGCCTGACTGATCCAAAAGGCGGCAAATTGTCGAATTCCGCCAACTACTGCTTTGTCCTGGTAACCTTGCTTAATCTCTAAATCGAGCACGCGGTACAGGCTGTTTAATGCTTTTTCCATAAGTTGTTCGTCTACAAATGTATCTCTACACGGAAAGAATTACGAAGGCCCGCCACGCTATGACGATTGCAAGCCAAAAAAACAATCGGGCTGCCATCCGGGGATTATAGCGGCATCGGCGCTTATTCAATTGTCGTAAAGGCAATACCTAAACCGCCCGGCCCAATGTGGACTCCAAGCGCAGGCGTTAGCTCGACAGCAGGCACGCTCACCCCGTTCGGTATCAAGAATTGCATCCGTTCTCTAAAGGAATCTAGCTTATCCAGAGAATGAGTATGCAATAGGGCTATGTCTTCAAAAGGGGCCAGGTCAGAAACTAGCTCGATGAATCGATCTAGAGCCTTTTTGCTAGTACGAACCTTATCGAGCATCTCGATTTCGGCCTTATGCACTTTTATCAATGGTTTGATTCGCAGAAGCGTTCCAATTCCAAAAACTGCCCAATTTACTCTGCCGCTTCGCCGAAGATATTCTAGGGTATCAAGCAAACCAAAAACATAGGTCCGCTGAGATCGACTTTCGAGCATGGCGACGATATCGTCCATCGATTGGCCATCTCTGGCAGCCTTAGCCGCCGCGATAACCATCAAGCCAAGACCCATTGTTAACTGTTCAGAGTCGAACAATGTGACGCTGACATTGTCGGCTGCCTCCGAGCCTACCCGGGCGGCATTCAACATACCGCTTAATCGAGCGGCTACGTGGATGGATATTATTTCTGTTGCTCCTTCGCTAGCTAGCTGATTGTAAGTCTCGGTAAAAGTCCCAGGTGATGGGGCGGCGGTTGTCGGATGTTCATTGAAGTGCGGTAATCCCTCATAAAGGGCTGCCCGGGATAGATCGACGCCATCCAAATAGCTATCATTGCCGATATTGATGTGGGCTGGAATGACCGTGATGCCAAATTCTTCCTGCAGCTCTTCAGGAATGTCGCAAGTACTGTCGGTAACAACTCTTAGGGACATAGCTATTCGGCGCCCAAGATGTACTGATAGATGGACTGTCCGCCACTGAGGATCTCAACCTCTAACTCTGGGTATAGATTCGAGATTTCCTCAGCCATCTGATCAGCTTCGGCTTCGGACACTTCGTTGCCATAGTAGATGGTAACGAGCTCCCGTTCATCCATATCCATCTCATCGAGGACACACTTGAGCACCTCGTAGATTTCGGAACTGGAAGCACAAAGACGCCCATTGGCTACACCAATCACTTCTCCTTCGGCAACGGTGACTCCGTGCAATTCGGCCGACCTCGTGGCAATGGCGATCTCACCACTGCTCACGTGATCGCAGGCCTCCTCCATCGCTCTAGCGGTCTTATCAAGATCGCCGTCTCGATCGATAGAGAGCAGTGCGCTCACAGCATGGGGAACATTTCTTGTCGGTACGACTCTAACCTCTTTTGTACTTAAATCGCGCGCGGCTTTGGCAGCCAGGAAGATATTCCTATTATTTGGCAGAATGATCACCCGGTCCGTGGGCATTTCCTGAACCACTTTGTAGATCTCTTCGGTGCTGGGATTGTTGCTTTGGCCGCCATTTACGATGCCATTAGCGCCAAGACTCTTAAAGATCTCAGCAATGCCATCGCCAGCGGCAACCGCGACAACGCCGATCTGCCCAGGTTCAATATTTACCTCTGTGGCGAAACTCTCAACCGCCGTCATGGGAGATGCAGTGCTAGCTCCGATGATGGTGTCCATTTGCACCTGCATGTTTTCGACTACTATATCGGCGATCTCGCCCACTTTGACGCCGTAGCTCAAAGGTACTCCAGGATCTTTAACGTGCACATGAACTTTGATGGTGTTTTCGTCTCCCACCACCACTGTGGAGTCGCCCATCTCATCGATGGCGTCACGAATCGAATGCAAGTCTAAATCATTCCCGAAAAGGATATATTGCACATCGAAGGGATATTCTAACCCCTCGGCGGGCGCTGCCAGCGCCTGGGGAGAAAGATGAGGTACTTCTCTATCGCCAACGCTCAGTTCTATGTCACCATGGACATAGCCAAGCATGCCCTCGAGGATATGAACTAAACCCTGACCGCCCGCGTCGACAACGCCAGCTTCTTTCAGCACTGGGAGCAAGTCAGGAGTGCGATCTAATGATTGTTGGCATCGTTCGATGACTCGGGCCAGAATGAATCGTAGATCGTTGCTCTTGGTAACGGCATCCGCAGCTTCTTCGGCTCCTTCGCGAATCACCGTAAGAATTGTTCCCTCAACCGGAGTGATCACCCCTTTATAGGCGGTATCGCTCGATTCCTGCAGCGCGTGTGCCAAATCATCGGCGGTAAATCGTTCCTTGTCCTTTAATCCCCGGGCCAGACCACGCCAGATTTGGCTCAAGATCACTCCCGAATTGCCCCGAGAACCCATGAGAGCGCCATCAGATAACTCGTGGGCTGCTTCACCAACATGTTTTCCATTGAAATCCTGAATACGTTTCACTGCTTCCCGCATCGTCAATACCATGTTGGTACCGGTATCTCCATCTGGTATGGGAAATACATTGAGATCGTTGACAGCCTGGCGATTGCTCTCAAGGGCTTCAAGTCCAGCCCTGGCCATTTTACTGAGCTGTAGCCCATCGCAAGTCAGCCATCTCGGATCATCCGAAGGCGGTGGTGTGGTCTTTGGAGCGTGCTTTTTAGACAAGTTTAGTTTCCTGTTCAGCTAGGCTTTGCTATCGCTCAGTCGCAAGCCATGAACATAGACATTTACGGCTCTGACCGGAATGCCAATAGCTCTCTCAACGTGAAATTTGACAGTATTCTGTATGCCCTCGGCGACCACTCGAATACGCGTTCCATATTCAATAATCACGTATACATCGATTACTATCTGTTCATCTTCAATCATGACATCGATTCCTCGGCGGCTTTCGCGGGAAAGCATACTTGAAATCCCAGTCACGATGCTCTTGTTGGCCATACCTACGACGCCATAGCACTGATTCACAGAGCGGTTGGCGATTGTGGCCACAGCCACCTTCGAAATGTCAATTTTGCCAATAGAATCTTCTCTAACGGGCATGTCAGACTCCTAACCCTTGCACGATATGGGTATAATTCTTATAATAGCCTAACTTGTTCAATCGTAATTCGGGCGACCTTCCTACGGTCGCTTTTACTTTGTTAATTTAAGGTGTGATTATGGCTAAATGCGACGTATGTGGCAAGGGACCCCAGTTTGGGCATAACGTTAGCTTTTCTATGAAGCGTACTAAACGACAATTCAAGCCCAATATTCAGACTGCCACTTTCTACGAGGACGGGCGGAAGGTGCGCAAGCACGTCTGCACACGATGCCTTAAAACGCACGTCAAAAACGTCTAAGACTCAGATAAATCAACCTCTAATAAACTGAGAAGCCAACCGTATCAGGCTGGCTTTTTTTCTTTCTACGCTGCTTCTCCGCTATATCGATTTCTGAGTTGTTCGAACGGAATCAGCCAATTTCACTTTCGAGAACACCTTTCGCCCCGGCTGCAAGAAGGGCCTCCCGGATCTTATTCACCTTATCCTTATCAACCAGGGCGATCATATTCCCCCCTCGCCCGGCACCACTCAATTTTGCGCCAACAGCTCCCGCCTCTTCAGCAGCAGTTATCAAGGTCTCAAGTTCACTCGACGAGACGGTGAGACGACGCAGATAGCTCTGGTTCTCGGTCATGAGTTGGCCAAGCCGGAAGCTATCTCCATCTTCAATCACCTGACGTGCCAGATAGGCTACCCGTCCGCAATTATCAAAAAGCCGGTCGAACAGGTCGGTGCTTTCCATCCACTGACGGCGCACGTCACCCACAACATCTTTTGTCTTGCTCACCACGCCTGTATCGGCAACCAGAATAAGGAAAGGAATACCTACTTTTAGCGTTTCAACCTGGTTTTCCGGTTCGTGGCGAACAAAAAAGATGGGTTTTTCGGAAGCAACAACGCTGTTGTCTATGCCACTCGGAGTGCCGTGCAGAATCCGCTCCACCTGATAGGTCAATGAAGAAACGAGTTCATCGGATGCTGGGCCGGTCGAGCTCAAGTGATTGTAGGTGGCCCTGACAACGGCTGCGGCCATCGCTGCGCCACTTCCAAGACCGCTGGCGATGGGGATCTCGCTTTTCACGGTGATTGCGAGGCTAGGTTCCTCGGGAAGAGAAAGGGCGTCCAATGTTATTCGCACTGCACGGGCAAAGGGATCTTCGCTCCTGGCCTGGCGCAACCAGTAGCGCCGGTTCAGGTCTGGCGCGATCAACAAGATGCCTGAATCGTCCCTATCCTCGACAATCGCCTCAGCCCGGACCTGTGACAAAGGCGCAGCTATAGCTGGTCGACCGTAAACGACGGCATGTTCACCAAATAGAATGATCTTTCCCGGGGAACTGGCAGTGGTTTCTGACATCGGAGGTTAGCGCCGGCGATTGGCTCGACCGCTGTTATTCAACAATATATAGGGCGAAAAATACAACAACAGCCCAGAAAAACAGGGCTAACTGCATGGGCCTGTCGCGAATAAAGATATCTTCCGGAGCGCCACCCTCGTGTCTGACGTGGATTAGATAGAGGTAGCGGAATATCCCATACATTACAAAGGGAATGGTCAGCATCATCAAGTTGTTTTCCGGTAATCCTTCGGCCATAAAAGTGTAAAGACTGTAGGCGACCAGAGCTGCCGAGGCCACTATCCCTATGAGTCGATCAATAAGGTCGATGCTGTATTCATCCAAGATCGCGCGATGGTTCCCCGCCTCGAGACCCATCAGGGAAAGTTCGTGCCGCCGCCTTCCTAAAGCGATAAGCAATGCCAGCAAACCCGTACAAACATAGAGCCACGGCGAAAATCTCTCCACGCTGATTACCGCGACTCCAGCAGCGACCCGAAGGATGAAACCGGAGGCGACGAATATGACATCCAGTAAAACGACATGCTTGAAGTAAAAGGTGTAAGCGATCTGAATGAGCAGATAGGTCAGTAAGATCCAACCCAAGGCTTGCGAGAGTAAAAACCCAGCGGCAAGGCCACCGAGGGCCAGGAAGACAGCCGCGATGATGGCGACTGTTGGATTCAATTCTCCAGCCGCCAGGGGGCGTGTCTTCTTCGTCGGGTGTTGGCGGTCATTCTCGATATCGGCCAGGTCATTCATGATGTAAACCGCGCTTGACACCATGCACAGAAAGATAAAGGCGGCCGTCGTCCGCTCGAGACTCTCGAGATCTATGACTTTCCGATCAAAAAACAAGGCGGCAAAGACTAAACCATTCTTTAGCCACTGCCGCGGTCGCATTGAATAAATTAGTCCCCGAAGCACACCAACCCTCCTGGAATTGCATTCTCCTGGTATTGCATTCGCCTGATGAACATTGCAGCTTGCGAATTCATCCCGTTAGGACCACCGCCTGATTGGGGGAACCAACCCGACAGCATAAACACTTTCGATTCAAAGATCGCCTAAATCGTAGATTGTCTGACTATAATCGTCAATCATCGATTGGTCCATTTAATGGTCAGTTTACGCTAAATTGGTTTATCGTTCAGTAGAACTAAATCCAGTTTGACTTAATACAAATCCTCTGGTCGCTTGGTATGAAAATCGACTGATAGTTCGACGTCAATCGAAATTCTCAGAGGGAATTCCACCACTAAAAGAGAAGGAACAGCCAAGTAAGGCACGAAAGAGGATCATTAATCGGCCCAGGTTTCGCGTTCCCAGAGATCGTATTTGATACGTGACTAAGCTTAGGATTTCGACGAGCGAAGGCAATCTATGAAAGCCAAATGGACTGAACTCCTACGATGGTAAGTTTCTAGATCCTAATCAACCCCAACCCAAAAAGGTATGTAGTAGAAATATTCTTCTCGTTCCAGATTAATGTCCAACGTGGTGACGGTGCCGGAGATGATCTCGACATTGCTAACGGTCGCGGGGAAAAAGCCTCTTGCCGAGGCCGTCACCGTGTAGGTTCCGGTACTTGTTGTGGAAGTATAGTAGCCACTGCTATTGGTCGTCGCAAACGCCTCCCAGCCAGTTGTGCTCTCAATATACAAGTCCGCTCCCTCACTGGGCGAGCCACCTTCCACCTCTTTTACGTACCCCTCGATAGAACCGGTGGCATCGGGAATCATACAGCTAGCCATATGGGCGAAGGTTCCGACGGAAGCTCTGACGAGATCGGTGAAGTACTCGATATCCAGATTGCTCAGCAAATCGTTGGTGGAATGGTAATAGGGATTGAAATCACTGAAATCCTCGATCGCCAGAATCGCAGGATAGCCTCGATTCAAAAACGACACATGATCGCTGCAGCAGGTCCCAGTTGTGCTGATCTGAGGGATAAGATCAATTGAGTAGGCATCTACTACATCGGCAAATAATTGGGCAATGGCAACACTTCCGGGAACACTGCTTGCAGACTCAAGATCAATGTAGGGGGTGCTTCCGGGCGTATTCCAGCCGATCATATCCAAGTTAAGCACGCCAAGGATGTTTTCGCTATTCTGGGAGGATCGGAGAGCATAGGCGTTGCTGCCCAAAAGACCCTGTTCCTCGCCTGTAAAATAGGCAAATCGCAAGGTGCATCCCCATCTGTATTGGCTGAGTATTTCGGAAGCGATCATAACGGCGGTCGATCCGCTGGCATTGTCATCGGCTCCAGGGGCAATAGCTCCTGAGGGCATATCATCTAGATGGGCGGTAATCAGGAATATATCCTCCGGATCAGTCTCTCCGGTTATCTCGCCAATGACATTTGGAGGACGCGAGGCGTTCCATACGTGATACTCGACATCTAGTCCGAGATCTCCCAGGTGTTCGGCAACGTATTGAGTCGCTTTCTGGATGGGCTCCCCGCTATACGTGTTTCTGGTGACTATCGTGTATGGGCTGCCACCAATCGTCACAGGCCACTCGCCGCTCAAATTCCCGTCATATTCATATACGGTTGTGCTGATTACCTGATCGATCATTATTTGAACCGTTGGGTCCGGATCAATCAGGCTTGGAAAGTGTTGGCCAGAATCTTCTGGAACGAAGACGATGGGATTATCGAAAAGCTTCTGGATTTGGATACCTTGCTCTGCGATGCGATCCGCATCCTTAGGATCCATCCTGAGTAGAACCTGCAAGCCATCATCGAACAAAAGCCGTCCGTAATCCTGCCAGCGAGGAGTTTGTCTGCCAGGCATTACCGAGGCGATATAGTATGTTTTCCCACCCATGTCCTCTTCGAGTACTTGGTATGGAATATCAAGAGACTGCAGTTTATAAAGCCCGGCCTGGTCAGCTCCCGCAAGGAGATAACCCCCTCCTTGACCAGTTAGGGAGGCGTATGCCGGAATACCGGTCTTTTCATAGATTTCCCATTCGCCCGGTGTGGTCACATCAACGGCGATCAGAGTAGTCGCGGGGGATGAGGATGGGTTAGCAAAACCATGGACGATATCGATGGCCAGGAATACAAAAAGCAATACGGCAAACAAAGAAAACAGACGCCGGACCATATGGAACTCCTTCACCTGCACAGCTTCCTCAAGCTGTGTAACGATAACACAGGCATACGTTGAGGACATGTGTCAAATGTCACATCTATCTCTGGCATATTGCACAATGCCACACCAACGATTGTTGATAACATTTGAAAAAAGCCGTATTATCCTTGCCGAAGAATAGAACCTGTATCGAAGTATGTATGGATAGCGGTGGTAGACAATGAGTGAGTTTGCTCTCATCCAGATGGTTGTAGGAAGGCGAGCTATTGTAGTGATAACTAGCATTCACCATCAGGCAATCTATCGCGACCGTTCTCTGGGGAGTCCTTAGTACTGTAATTTTCCGAATCGACGCCAGCCCATCATTCGATTCGATGTAATTTCAAGGTAGTAACTCGTTGGCCCACGTATCCCACAAACTCTCTAATTCGCTGGAAGGCGCCCTTGCTGGGGGAGGTGACCCGGCGACCTCGCCACTCTATGTATTCGGACCATTCCTAAAGCTAATCATAGTTGCCGGCGTTGCTCAGGTCACTTTTGGGGCAAGCATCTGGATGGTCGTGCTTACCGTTGCCGTGGTATCGGCCATGTACCGCTTGGTGATGATATGGATCGTAGATGGCAGTGGGGGAAGTGGTCTTAGCGAAGAGGAATTTGGCAGCTGGGCCGTGAAACTAAATGCCAGCATTACC
>DASRZI010000458.1:0-3979 GCA_035686605.1 Candidatus Zixiibacteriota bacterium | reverse complement strand
GCATCGAGCTGGTCGGCCTTGACCACGCCATTAATATGGCGGTGGATGTTGCGCTGGAATAGATCCTGGATCATCATGCTTATGCCCCTCCGGGGACCAAAATGAAAGCTCGATAATAGGGTTTGTTGGCCGGCTTGGAAGTAGTCGTGGCGATCTGCCCGAAGAGCCGAAGTGTCGTTCCGTCAAAGGTGCCGGGATAAAACATCACCAGCGGCGTCTTCTCCATCACCTTGTGCAAGCAGTTCAGCAGACTGTGTGCACGCAGCATGGGCCACACACTGCCCACACCAGAAAGCAGGACCAAGTGGTAGCCGGCCGGTTGGTACTCTTTGGCGATAAAGTCGCAGATCTTTTCCGCAGCCAGAGGACCCCTCAGGGCCCGCAGGACAGCCGTGGCGTCCTTGGTCGCTTCCATCTTAATGGCCTTGTCGAAGAGCCCACGTTGGTCGAGGTAGGCCAGAATGACATCGAGCAGGTCCAGATGCAGGACGCGGAGCTCGCTATGATGGCTTTCAAATCGGCCTACCAGCATCTTAATGTGCTCGCGGACCTTAAGCTCCTCCTGGGCAGGATAGTCAAAGATGTAGCAGGCGATCTCGTTGCCAATACCCTCGCTGGAGAGGAAGGCTTCGCTGGTGACCCGTGGCAGGATTTGGTTGAGACGGTCAGTAAGGGTCGTGGTCATTCCGCCACCTCCATGCAGCGAAGTACGTAGGTTTCACCGCTGGTGCGCAAGTAAGCGGCGAGTTGAGGATCTACGAAGACGTTCTGCAAGAGCAGGCTTCGCGTATCTTTCAGGTAGCCGGCCTCAGCCAGCATAGAAAACACGGCCGAGCGGAGCCTAGCCACAGTGGACTCACTCCAGTGAGGCATGTCAGGGTCGCGGCCGAGGCAACCCGCAATGTATTCGTTCCACATTCGGTACTCAAGTTTCTTGGCGAAGATCGCTCGTTGCTCTCGCATGGTGATGTCCATAAAATCCCCCAGGAGGCGGCTGTTCTTGACAGCGCCGGCAAAGACCGCCTGGGTCGCCTGTACACGGTCACCATCACGCACCATCGTCCATAACTCTTCGCCCATGGGTTCGAGCCGAGCGCGAAGCAAGCGGGAGACCACTCTAATGGACTCTATACTGTCCATTTGCAGCATGTTCGCTTCGTAGATCGCCTCATTCCAGGCCTCGTCACTCACGCCCTGTAAAAGCAGCTCAGCGATGATGCGGCTCTCTCTTAGCCGAAGCGAGGCGGCGGTGATGGTTGCGGTGTAGATCATAAGGAAACAGGCTTATTGTGTACGACGTGATTCATAATTTCGTTGTTCTTCCCAAAAAAGTGTCTTCAAAAGATTTCGAGTTGTCTGAGTGTGTCATGCATCATCAACAAGCACGTAATTCGGTACGCCCTTTGAGTCGCATCAACGGCAATGGGTGGTTTACTAAATAGACAACAAGTCAACGGATTTCTGAGATATTGGATTATGAAGTTCGATTGTCAACTCTCTGATTGCAATAAAATATTGGCTGAATAATAAATTGATGGTTTTCATCAATCAAGTTGATAACATCCACCCGAAACTTAACCGGAGCTGTCGAAAAGTGTAGCTGCTATGTTCTATACTGTATGGTGTCCTCGGCCGGCTCAGAAGTCCTGCCAGTTTCATGGAAGTAAATCATCGTCGTGTTAATGTTAGAGTGTCTGGCCATAGCCTGCACCTGCGTCAAGCTGGCTCCATTACGGATAGCGGCGCTGATTGCAGAATGCCGCAAGCTATGGGTTGTTTTAGTTGAATCAACAATACCGGCTTCTATGTACCGTTCCTTGACAATCTGCCGAATTGACCGCAGGCTAAGCCGCTTGCCCCGGTTCCGGTTACCAAAGCTAACAAACAAGGCACCCGTAGCGTGCGGGTGTATCGGCAACCAGTCCTGGATCGCCTCTTCCGCAATTGGAGATAGTACGACAAAATCATCCTTATCAGGCGATCCTTTGCCCTGAACCCACAACACCTGGCGGCCATCTTGTGTTTTCAAATCTTCGATATCAGCACGATGAATCTCTCCTTGTCTCAGGGCGGCGTAGGCCATTAATGACAACAAAGCGTAATCGCGGCGCCCCACTTTGCTCTCATTGCACGTATCAAGAACGGCCAGGACCTCGCCAGCCGTCAGTTCATCTCGCCTATGGGTTCGGGTCGTACCCCGCCGCCGAATGCCCCGGATACCTAGTGCCGGGTTAAACGGAATATGCCCCCGCTCATGTACCCAGGCGAAAAAAGATCGCAGACCAACCAGCCAAGTGTTAATACTACCGGACTTATACCCCAGCGCGCTCAATCCACTTAGCCAGGCTCGGACGGTCATATGGTTTAATTCCGTTCGATCTTGCCCTGCCAACCAATCAAAGAATATGGCGGTCCCTCGTCGATAGGAGGTTCTCGTGGCCGGGTTCAACTCTCCCAGATCGCTCTGCCACAGCGCTATAAGTTCCTGAACCAGGCCCATATTGATGGTTTCAACTAACATTGTAGGTTGTTGCGGCACGGCTACTCCACACATTTCTGGAAACCTAATATAGGATATCTTTTTAATCGCCTATTCACAACCTGATAGGCGACTGAACACCGATAAGCGGCTTCTGTTTGGGGCTAAAAAAATAAGTTGGCCTTTCGATCGGATGCTGCCAGGAATAGACTCGCCAAACCAGACTATTTTTGGCGTCTAACCCCCATTTGACGCAATTCTTGATGCAAAAATCAATTTGACCCAACCCACACACACGGAAAAACAAAAGCAGGGCCCTGAGGCCCTGCTCTGAGGGTTAGTTTTCTCTGCCTGGCTGACTACGAGTGGTCACCACCTATATCGACCATGCGAACACTATCGGTTCCTTCTATGGCCTGACCGTCAAAAGTTTCCCCTGTAAGAACACCTTCTATGGCATCACAGTTGAGACCTGTGTAACCTGGGCGGAAATGGAATACAAGGTCAGTATCTCCGTGCTCGTCCACATCTTTCTCGTGACGAATAGGCTCCCCCATTTGCCGCCCCACATGGGACTCGCTTGCACGTTTGAAGCGTTTGGGTATCGTCACGATCGAATTATTAACGGGAGATAATGAACATGCGGCATTGGCAAGATCCGTTCGGCCAATTCCGGTGTTAGATACTCCTCTTCTGTCTCAACTGGTAAATCGGGTGTAGCCCTGGCTAGGCCTATCGCGCCGCCCTTAAGCTTAATGTTTACCCAGTCATTGTACCCTCTCAGCTCTTGGTTGCTGCCATTCTCGCCGTTAATATTGTATTCAAGATTGGTATCAGTCGTGTCTCCGTCACAGTTCCAATCAATGGGTTGATCAGCATTAATGACAGTGGCCCAAACATTTTTGAGTCCGAAAAAGAATGTACAAAAATGGCGTGTGCCAAAGCCTTCCGCATTGGGACCCAAGCCTGTGGGCTCAGCGAGATTGTTTTCAAACCTAGTAGGCAGAATGAGGGTTGAGTAGTCCATATTTCCGCCTATGTCATCCCTGATCACCCCATCCATCTGAAAAGAGTAGTTCATGATGCTGAGATAGTTGGGCTTGAAGTTAATATTGTCATCACCTCCATGGAGTAGATTAAGATTGTGACCAAGTTCATGCATCAGAGTTCCTGCTTGCTGTGGTATGGTTCCTACATTAGCTGCGAACGAACCCAAGCTTATAATGAAATCGCTTGCTCCTCTGCCGCGGGAGATGCCACTACTTCCTGATGAACCGTAATTGTGAGCAGAAATAACGTAGTGGAAAATTGGCGTCCGACCGGTTTCCGTGAAACTCCCAGGGCCGTCCTTGAGAACTTGAAACGCGTTCCAATTGTACGAGTTACCGCTGCCGGTACCAAGTGGATTTGTCTCACTGATGGGACGCGCCCTGCTTAGGTCTGCCCAGGTCTCGTTGGTATCAAAATTGAGGATGCTGTCCGGGCCTTGGTCCACATGCA
>DASRZI010000457.1:0-6518 GCA_035686605.1 Candidatus Zixiibacteriota bacterium | reverse complement strand
GCCTGACCGTGGATCAGTTTTTCCGCTTGGGCCTGGATCGCCTTTACGACCCTTGGGTGGCAATGACCAGTATTTGTTACCCCGATGCCGCTGGTGAAGTCGAGGTACCGGTCGCCGTCCTGACCATATAAATAGCAGCCTTCGCCCTTCGTAACGACGACTTCAGAAAGGTGCGTCCATACTGGCGACAGATGAGATTTTGTCGAGTCGGAGTAACTCTCTTTGTTCATTTTCCTCTCCTCAGCCATGAGGATCCTCTATAAGCTAAAAATGAAAGAATCGGAGGTAATAATGCCTGGGTTGATGCGGCGTGGAACGAGTGGCTAACACCTGGAAGGACGAGGAGAGCACCTTTTTCAAAGACGCAGCTAAAACGAGCTGCTTCTGCCACCGGAATCATTTCGTCTCGATCACCAACGGATACCAAAATGGGACAGCTTGTAAACCCTGCCATCCGTTCTGTTATACCATTTGTCGAAATTTGAGAAATCAGATCGGCCGATTGTCGAACCAGTGATCGCCACCGGCCTGCGCCATGCTCCACAACTAGCTGGCTGGCATAACCTGGCACCTTGGTGCTCATCTGGTCTGGGTCCAGGTTCTTCATCATTCTTTTCGTCGTGTAATCTGGCCAATAGAACTTGGTAGCATGCATCACAAGCGACCTTACGCGTTCTGGCTGCTGCAAATGCAGCATCAGGCCTAGATATCCACCGAAATCATAACCAGCGACATGCAGCCAATCGACCTCAAGATAATCAATCAGTCCCTCAACATCAGAAAGAACCCGTTCAGGATTCAAGGTTGTATCCATGTTATCTGATTGACCGTGTCCGCGGAGGTCGACCAGAATAACCCGGAACTTGAAAGCCAGAGGATCGACAAACTCTCTCCACTGGCTGCTTGATGAACCAAGAAGCCCGTGGAGCATCAAAAGCGTTTCTTTTCCTGGGCGATTGCCATGGACCTCATAATTAATCAGGGTGCCGTCGTTTGCCATCCATTTCGACATATTACACCTGTTTACCAATCGCAACAGCCAGGCCGATGGCATGGGTTTCTGTATGCGATATGCTGATCGACCAAAGGATCAATCCTTGAGCCGATGCCGTCTCTCGAGCATTGTTGTGAAGGACCAGTTCAGGCTTGCCCTGCCCATCACATACGATCTCGATGTCGGTCCAATTGAACTCCCCGATTCCCGTTCCCAGCGCCTTGGCCACAGCTTCTTTTACAGCGAAACGACCGGCGAGTTTTGCAGGTCGCCCCTGGCAGAAGTGCGCTTCCTGATCGGTAAAGAAACGACGAAAAAAGCGATCGCCATGGCGAGTCATAGCTCTCTCAATGCGAGCTATTTCTATCATGTCGATCCCTGAAGTTAACATCGCGCTGAGCTTTTAATGAAGTGATTACAGAGTGCTAATATGAGTATATCGCCTGAAGTACTTGAACAGCTAACCTAAGGTCCTGCAATTGCGATGGCAATTTCCTCAGAGCTCAAATAATGCCTCGCCGCTGCCTGGACCGTTTCTGGAGTCATCGCAAAGATCTTCTCAGGCAGCCTATGAAGGTAGTCCAGTCCCAGATCGAAAAGCTCAATATCGGTAAGGATGTTGGCGACGCCTTGATTGGTTTCAAGGCTAACAGGGAGTGCACCAGTCCGAAATGCCTGGCTATCGGCCAACTCTTCCTCGGTAACGGGTTCTTCTATAATGCGCTCTATCTCGTGAAAAATACTATCTAGGGCTAAATCAACATTATCTGGAGAAACGCCGGTGCTTACATACCAGGGTGATGGACCGAGTCCGCCCGCAAGCCTGCTGAATGAATAATATGCTAAACCTTGCGACTCTCGCACATTTTGACCAAGCCGTCCGTACATACCGAACACGCCCAAAATAGTATTCGCCATACTTGCTTCCAGATAATCGTCTGCTGCTCTAAGCGGACCGGGAACGCCCAGCATGATGTCCGTCTGCGTTTTATCGGGCATTTCATGGTGTGTCTGGATTCGCGAACTGGGCCGTCGGGCACCAGGAACGGAAGGTACAATCAGCTGTCCCGTATCCCAGTCGCCAAAAGCTTTCTGTACCAGCGCCAGACCTGATTTTGGCTCAATCGCACCAACCAGGGTGATGATCATGCCTTTCGGTCCAAAGAATTGTTCATGATATTCGGCCAATGCGTCTCGATTGAGTCGCTGGATTGAATCCAGATAACCTTCGCTGCTCTTGCCATACGGATGGTCTTTGTAGAGCAGTTCTCTGAAGTGAAGACCTGCCATCTGTCCCGTATCATTGGCCCGTATGTGTAGGCCGGTGATAATTTCACCACGGACTTTCTCCACCTGGTTTTCTGGGAATACGGGTTGACGCAATGAATCGGCGATGATCCCAAGGATCAGATCGAGATCTTCAGCAAGACAACTGCCGAAGAAATCACTAACGTGCCGACCGGCGCCGAAGTCGACGCTAGCGCCTACGGCTTCTACTTCCTCGAATATCATATCAAAGGAGCGTTTTTTAGTGCCTCGTAAAAGCATGTCGGCCGTGTAATTGGCAAGACCAGCCGTTTCGCGACTCTCGACAAGCGCTCCAGCACGAATTATCCCATCGATGATGATCGACTGAGATGCCGCATTTTCATATATAAGCACTGTAATACCGTTATCAAGCTCGAAGCGATGAACGGTTTCTGGACCGGGGAACGAATTATCTGGCATACTGGTTTTATCTATCCTTTTTTATGAGAGACTGGTGGCTCATCCGACAATGATACCATTGCTGCTCCAATAGGTGCCTAGTAGCTGTAAACTACCTTTTTGGACCGTTTTCGGACCGTCTCTTCTCAAAATAATACCATCCCAAATCACTCAAGCCAATCGTGTTTCGTACGGTCAATTCCCTTCACGACGCTTTGTCTCAATACCTAGCTGTCTATCCAAACTAACTAGATATCCATGTTAACCAAAAGCTCGAATCACCAGACACACTTTTCGGTGAAAGAGATAGATTTTGTGGCGATGGCTTCGCTTTATACATGTGCCTACTTTTGAACAGCCGGCCTAGCAAAAGACCATGGACTTGTCCGATTGGTAGTTACGACCTCTGGAAATATGCTGAAAGAAGAGACGCCGGCAAAGGCTGATTATGGTCTCTCTACTTCAAAGTTCAATCCCGACGAGACCGATAAATCAACCGCTGCCTCCTTTCCTCCAAAGCCATCGACAATATCATGAGCCCGGACAGAAAGCCTGGTCACGCCTTCTGGCACGACGAGTCCCCCCTGATTCCGCGTAAATGGCTGTTCGGTTTCATGGGGATGCAGTAATAATCTCGTGAATGTATCGCTGCTGCTCCGCTTCAGGATTTCTCCCTGTTCTGTGACTACGTCCCATCCGTCGGCGTAGTCATCCCATCCTACATCAGGATGGCTAACGGTGACGTGAAAAGTCCAGGTATTGTCGGCTGATTGGACTGCTTTGACATGGAGTACATCGGCATCGGCATCGCGATCGACATCCTGAGCGGGATCACCTTGTACCGGTACAAGCGTTTCGATAGTCTTCGTTGGCGTGGGTGCTGGGGTCTCCGTTGGATTGGGCTCGATCGAAGCGCCTTCTTCTTCTGATTGGTTCACTTTACAGCCAACCAACAGGAGAAGAAGAACCAGGGCAACAAACCCTCCTGAATTTCGCTGCTCTTTTCGGCCAGATCTCCAGCCCAGTTTACTGACCATTCCCAAATGGTTCGTAAATGCCAACAGTGCGATTATCAGAGCGCAGATAGCTTTCACGCACTCGCTCAATGTCTTGTAAAGTTACCTCTTCTAGAGCCTCCAGGGTATTTTCGTACCAGCTGTAATCACCGGCGATCATCTCGGCCATCCCCAACATCTGGCCCTGTCCGGTTACGCTCTCGCCAGCCATAATGAACTGCACACGAGCTCGCTTAAGGGCTTTGTCAAGTTCGGTCTGCGAGATGGGATCTTCGGCCAATCTATCCAGCTCTGTGTGTAATGCCGCTTCGACTTCATCGATTGAGCGACCAGGGCGCAAAATAGCGTTGACAGTATAGAGGTAGGGATCGATCGAAGGTGCGATTCCGCCAGAGACAGCAACGGCTAAATCCGTTGCCACGAGGGCTTTGTAGAGCCGGGAACTCTTGTTCGTCGTGTTGCCTCCAAATAGACCCAGACTACTTCCACCGGCGTAGGCGGCATTGAGTAAGACCAAGGGGTAGAAATCATCATGGCTTGCCTCTGGAGCCCTGAAAGCCAAGGTCAAGTAAATCGTGTCGCCTGGACCACGAACGACAACCCGCTTCTCGCCCCGCTGTGTGGGTTCGGGTCTATAAGGCTCTGGTATAGGCTGGCCTTCCGGCAGCTGACCGAACAGCTCATCAATTCGAGCCCGCATCTCGCTCGCATCGAAGTCGCCAGCTACTACGATGGTCGCGTTGGCGGGCGAGTAAAATCGCTGGTAGTGACCATATAGGTCATCGCGAGTCATCGTCTCGAGGTCTACCTCATCACCAATGGTCTCGTGCCGGTATGGATGGACCCTGAAAGCAGTGCCGACCAACTCTTCACGGAGTAGAAATCCCGGATTGTTCTCGTACATATGCCTTTCGGAGATGATAACCGACCGCTCTGATTCAACTGCCGCTTCGGTCATGATAGCGTTTGTCATCCGGTCTGATTCGATTCGTAGGGCTAGATCTATACGATCCGAGGGTAACGTCTCATAATATGCTGTGAAATCCATCCAGGTGAAGGCATTAAAACGGCCGCCTTCCCGGGATACTAAGCGGTCCAACGAACCCTGAGGAAACTGGGGTGAGCCTTTAAACATCATATGCTCAACCCAATGAGAGACGCCGGTGATTCCTGGTATCTCGTTACGGCTTCCAACTCTGTACCAGACCCAGAAACTAGTCACAGGTGCGTGGTGCATCTCCTTCAAGACGACTGTAAGGCCGTTGGCAAGGTTAGATTTTTGAACAGGAAAGTGCATTATATTCTCCGCTGAAGCTCTTTTTTCAATCAATGGGCATAGCATTATAGCCCGTCGCCGGCTAAAAATGAAACCGCCGCCGGTAACACGTCCAGAACTTTATCTGCCTTTGACGGAAGAGGGTGGAAGGATAGTTACATGCCATACTTTATCCTACTGATCTCTAACGACCCAAACGTTCTTCTCTCTAGATGGTGCATCAGATGTTACATTGCATTGTGGTTATCTAGTCGATAGACTTGCGACCAATACGATGGAAACGGCGATCGAAACCAAGCAGCTGACCAAGAGATATGAAAGATCTGCAAGCTGGCGATCCATATCACGCTACAAAGGTACGACTGCCGTCGTAGATGTCGATCTCTTGATCGAAGAAGGTGAGCTGTTCGGCCTCCTTGGTCCCAACGGAGCTGGAAAGACAACCCTGGTAAAAATGCTCTGCACCCTAATCGCGCCGAGTAAGGGTACAGCTACCGTCGCAGGTTTCCCCCTTTCTGATTCAGGAAGTATTCGATCATCTGTTGGACTAGTCGTATCTGACGAGCGCAGCTTCTACTGGCGTTTATCGGGAAAGCGGAATCTTGATTTTTTTGCCGCCATGCACAACCTTCGGGGGAGTGAGGCCGAGATACGGATTCGGGAAGTATTGTCTCTGGTGGATATGAGCGCCGATGCGGAAAAGCCCTTCAGCAACTACTCAACAGGAATGAAGCAGAGACTGGCTATAGCCCGGAGCCTGCTTCACAAACCAAGGCTGTTGTTTCTAGATGAGCCAAGTCGAAGCCTGGATCCCAAGGCCACTTCCCGACTGCACGAACTGATCAACCAGCTCAACATCGAAGAGAATACAACCATATTCCTCATCACCCATGATCTTGCTGAGGCGGAGAGCCTGTGCCAGAGGGTGGCAGTCATGAATCAAGGGCAAATTCAGGTGGTTGGCGAACCATCCAGCTTGCGCCGGCAGCTCAGACCAAAGCAGCAATATGCCGTAAAAGTCGGAAAGCTGGATCCTGAGGTGTTTGCGTCGATTCGCAATATCCTCCCAGAGGTCGCGATTGAATCCACAAACGGTCATGAAAACCTTCAATTTCAAGCGGGTGAGGAGGACGGTATCCTGGCGGACTTATTGACTTGTCTGCATGACAACCAGGTCACTGTATACGGTATCGAGGGATATCCTCCCACTTTAGAGGAGGTATTCGCCCACTTCACAGCCCAGGAGCGATTCGAGGATGAATCGTCCCAGCAGAAAGCGGGCGCCGATGTCTAGCTCGACAGGATAAGAAAGTCAGCATGTTTCGATTGATTTGGGCATTTCTCGTCAGAGACTTTCGAACGGAACTGAGCTACCGTTTGTCCTTCTTGCTGAGTTTCAGTGGTATTTTCTTCAGCGCGTTCACCTTCTTTTTCGTATCCGAATTGTTCGGCGCTGCTGCCTCCCCTTATCTTGAAGACTATGGCGTCGACTACTTCTCGTTTGTGATCATAGGTATCGCCTTCA
>DASRZI010000456.1:0-12839 GCA_035686605.1 Candidatus Zixiibacteriota bacterium | reverse complement strand
GAGCTATGTTGATGCCCTGGCTAATGTCATCGCCGTCGGAGGCAACCGGCGTTTGCGAATATCCGAGATGGGTTCCGTCGTATGTGTGCCTCCATTGAAGATAGGGATTTTCAACTTCACTGGAGTAACAGCCTAGGCACTCGCGAATTAACCAGTCGTCGATACAGATAGGACCATTGCCCGTGCTGAATTTGGACGAGATCCCTTTCATACACGGCCTGGAGCTTAGCAGGCGCTACCACGAAGAAGTGGTAGGGCCGCTGATGAGAAAACTCCAGCCTAATCTTCCATATGCCGCCGGACGGCTGGACGGAGGTTCAGATGTCCTAGGATATGATACACCGCTTTCCCGTGACCATGATTGGGGACCGCGGCTGACCATCTATCTCGAGGATAGCGATCTGGTCGAAGCCGGCGACGCGCTGTCCGAGAGATTGAGCTACGAGCTGCCGCTTGATTTCTATGGATACCCGACCAACTATGAAGCCCATGAAGATGGGACAATGGGCATGTCACTAGTGGCAAAACACCCGATCAAGCATTTGGTCGACTTCAAGACCGTTCCTTCCTTTTATCGCGATTATCTTGAGTACGATCTTTCCGAACCCCTAAGCCTTTTTCATTGGTTATCCTTTCCTGAGCAGCGCCTCCGCACCGTTCGAAGCGGCGGGATCTTTCATGATGACTGGGGGCAGCTGACGTCAGTACGCGACTCCCTTGGCTACTATCCTGGCGAACTTTGGCTGTACCTCATGGCTGTGGCCTGGCGTCGAGTAGATCAGGAAGAGCCTTTCATGAGCCGTGCCGGTGATGCTGGGGATGAGATTGGCTCGAGGCTTATCGCGGCCCGGCAGGTCTACAATGTGATACGTCTGTGCTTCCTGATGGAAAAGGAATATGCGCCCTATTCAAAATGGTTGGGATCCGCATTTTCGAAGCTGGAATGCGCCAGGGACTTATCACCGATGTTTGAGGATATTTGGAAGAGCGACGGCTGGGAGCAGCGACAAGGAGCTTTATCTCTTGTCTATGAAGATCTCGCCCGGCGTCATAATCTTCTTGGGATAACCCCACCAGTTCCGGGCGAGGTCTCCAGTTTTCATGGCAGGCCATACATGGTCATCCACTCCGAGCAATTTGTGGACGCGCTGTTGGGTGCCATCTCCGATCAACAAGTCAAAGACCTGCCAAAGCACCTGGGAGGTATCGATCAATTAGTGGATTCGACCGATGTCTTGGCTTATCCGGAGAGATTTAGCCAGCTGCCAGCATTGCTCAGAGGTCAATAAAGTCGCCCATGCAAATCACCATCATCGCTCTAGGTTCGAGAGGAGATGTCCAGCCATTTGTTCCTCTGGGTATGGGATTGCAGGCCGCTGAACATCACGTGCGAGTAGCGACTTTTACCGCATTTGCTCCCCTCATTCTGAACGCCGGTCTAAAATTCTTTCCACTTCAAGGCGATGCCAAGGCGCTGCTTAATGCGGCAATGAGTGCGGGTCTGCTAAAAGGAAGATCCAATCCACTGAGCTTCATTCGAGCCATAAGAAAATCTTACGCCTCGCTGGCAGATACTCTGTCAATTGATCTTTCGGATCCAGTGCTGTACGACAGCGATCTGATCCTAAACCAACTGCCGGCGTCCCTGTACGGGGGTGATTTAGCCGAATTCCTCGGCATCCCATGGTCGATCGTCTCCGTGATCCCGTTGTCCAGAAGCAGATACCAGCCCCTCATTGGATTTCCAAAGCAGCTGTCTTTCTTGCCTGGATACAATGCGCTGACATACCGCATGGGTGAACAGATGGCTTGGGGCATGTTTCGCCAAGCGGTCAACAGCTGGCGGTCCGATGTGCTCGGCCTTCCCGCTAAACCATTCCTTGGTGATTTTGGGCAGTCCTACCGTCAAGGAGTGCCAGTTATCAACGGTTTCAGTTCCCATGTCGTATCTCGTCCCGCGGATTGGGGCGAGCAAATTCATATCACTGGATGGTGGCACCTGGACGATCCTTCTTGGGTGCCATCTGAGAAGCTGCGTCATTTTATCGAAAACGGCGATAAACCTGTATTCGTCGGATTCGGCAGCATTCCAATCGCCGATGCGGAGCAGGTTACGTCTATCATTGTGGATGCGGTCAGGCTGGTCGGAACGAGGGCTATCATCCAGGCCGGCTGGGCAGGGTTGGGAAAGGCGCTTCCCGAAGATTTCCTGGTAATCAACTACGCGCCATACGGCTGGCTATTCCCAAAAATGTCGGCCGTGGTACATCATGGTGGATCGGGCACCAGCGGGTTTGCCTTCAGGTCCGGCGTTCCGTCCGTGGTCGTCCCATTCGGTTTCGACCAGTATTACTGGGGAGATCGGGCTGCTGTTCTGGGAGTAGGCCCGGCGCCCCTTCCATATAAGAAGCTGAGTGCCCGATCGTTGGCGGACCGTATACAGGTCGCCATTTCGGATGCGACGATGGCTACTCGCGCCAAGGAACTGGGCGCTGAACTTCGCAGTGAGGATGGTGTGAAAAGAGCTGTTGAAATCATCGAGAGCATTGGGGCCTATGGTCCAGCGTGATCACTGTATATTCCAGCGAGACAATCCTCCTTTGGCATCTCGAACTGTCGGCAAGCCCAGGCAAATGATTCGAAGAAGCATGCAGATGTCATGCCGAGCGAAGCCAAGGACGACCAGGAAGTCAACCAGGCATCCCTAGCCTCCTCAATCCTAAGGCTTCCCCATTAAGGATTGATCAAGGGTTCTCTCCATTCCCCTTCGCTTCAGTCGAGATGACAAAGGGGGTGGCTTCGTTCGAAAACGCCCCGTCTTGTGATTGCCGAGCGTAGTCAAAGACGACCAAGAGGTCGACCAGGCACCCCTATACTCTTGTCATGCAGAGCGTAGCCAAGGACGACCAAGAGGTCGACCAGGCATCCCTGTGGTCTCGTCAATCCGCAGGCTTCTCCAGAAAGGATCGACTCAGGAATCTCTCCAGTCGAGATGACAAAGAAGGTGGCCTGGTTGGGAGAGGACTGGCATACAATCCGCATTCCCCCCTTTCCCATGGTATTGCAAGGCGTTTTATTCAGATTGGCATATTATTTGCTTAACCCTGCACTGGCACACCGAGCACACTTTCATCACTAAGAAAACTGAATTAGGCGGAATCACATTCATCTTTTCATTGTGCGCCTAGGTCCCCAGTTAACGTTCAAGAGAATCCATAATTCCCCGTGCCATCTCCGGATTACCGGCGATGGTGCTATAGCTTTTATGGAGAACTGATGAATCAGATTGACTACGAGTATCACGGCCTGCTAGCAGAAAGCTGGGACCTATTATGAGGGGATACCTCCGGCTGGACAGATGGACCCTATTACAAGGACTTTATTCAGAATGGTGGAGAACCAGCGCTGGATGTCGGATGTGGAACTGGTAGGTTATTAATACCTTTTCTCTTAGATGGCCTCGATGTCGATGGCGTAGACAATTCACGGAAGATGCTCGACATATGTCGGCAGAAAGCTCGAGATCAAGACCTTGATCCAACTCTCTACCAACAATCGATGGAGCAGCTTGATCTTCCACGCGAGTATGGAACCATCTTCATTCCTTCTAGTACGTTCCAGCTCATCACTACACCTGAAGATGCCTTTGAAGCTTTTCTCCGCTTCAAATATCACGTGAAATCAGGTGGGACTTTGGTGATGTCAATTATGAGCGTCAGGACCGCTAAGCAAACAGAATGGCGATTCTTAGTTGAGAAAGAAAGGTCAGAGGACAAGGTTACAATTCGAAGGTGGGAACGCCTCTCATTTGACGAGGATTCTCAACTGCAGAGTACGGAGAATCGGTTCGAACTGGTTAAGGACGACCAGGTCATCAGCACGGAGCTGCACGTCAGGTCGCCAGCAACTCAAAACTACTCTCTGGATAAGATTACTGCTCTGTTCGAGAAATCCGGCTATAGTGAGGTGCGTGCCTTATCGACTGACACTTTCGAACCAGCATCAGACAGCGACAGCAGCTTTTATATCCTGGGAACTAATAAGTAACCGTCGTTTAACCTACTTTCCGGCCGATGGCCATGATGTGGGCGCTGGTACCAAGCATGGAAGGTTCCCCTTCCACATGGCGCAGAAAGCTGAGCATGCGCTGCCGTCTCGCTGGATCATCCCAATGTTCATCAACATCCCGAAGCATCCATAGCGGTCCTTCGACGGCTGCTGTCCTTTCGTGTTCGAAGCCCGCCGTTCTGAGCTCATCGCCGAGCTCATCTGGATGGTGAAAGTAGGCAGTCGTGAAGTATCGCTTCTTCTAAGTTGGATTCCGGTGTTGTCCTTCAACGAGATCCCGGCCCGCAAGAGCCTCGAATTCCGGATCGTCCAGAAATCCTTGTGCAAATCCTTGGAGTGTAGAGGCAAAACGGGAGATGCCGACGGCGAGTACGACTCCCCCTGATCGCAGAACGCGTCTTGCCTCGACTAAGGCTAGCAGCCGATCCTCAATCTTGATCAAGTGGTATAAGGGTCCGAAAAGGAGGACTGCATCAGTGCTGTCATCATCTTGCTGGAGGTTGCGAGCGTCTCCGACTTTCACACTGATCAGAGGATGATCGGGCTGCTCTGAAGACATCTGGAGCGCCTGCTCCACGTGAAGCTGAACAGCATCGACAAGATGAACCTCATACCCCCTTCTTGCCAATGGACCGGCATAGATGCCCGAGCCCCCGCCGACATCCAGTATCACCGCAGGAGGATCGGGCAGGAAGCGTCCTAAAAGTTCTTGAGTTCGGGTGAATTCCAACCTCCCATACCCTTGCAGCAGCCGGGATGCTTCATCACCCTGCTGGTAAAAAGCGATGATTTCGCTCTGTATCCCGTTGCTGGTCAACCTATCTTCCATCGGATATACCTGCCACCAGATCTTAGCAAACGCAAGCGGAAACTACGTCTACTTCCATCCACACCAAACCGAATTGTCTTCCTAAGGGTCCTTTCCGTTTCGAGACTTATAACCTCTACTTCCGTCCGATATAAAGACCACGTCCCATTAACCCTTCTGGTTCATAAGAAACAGCCAATCCCGCCGATTCGAATGCGCCTGTCATTTCTGCAGTCGTAAAAAGACCCAATTCGTGTCGCTCCACGTAGTGATCGGTGCCCTCCGGAGTGCCTACCAGGTAATGCATATCGAAATAGGATAGCTTTCCGTTCACATAGCTGGTATTAACTCGGGCGATCTTCAACTCAGGTTCGTCGATGAATTTGGCATGCACGGTTCCCGGATGCCAGTTTTCAGGAGTATACCAGGGCTCGACGATCATAACTCCACCGGTTACTAGATGATCCGCCATGCATCGAATGGCGTTATTGAGCCTTTTGGTTGTTTGTAAATATCCTATCGAGCTAAACAGGCAAATGACGACGTCAAATGTGCTCCCGAGGTTGAAATCAGCCATGTCTCCTTGGTGAAACATCGCGCTTTGCACCCGATGGCGAGCAAAGCCGAGCATATCGCCATCCAGATCAATCCCTTCAACTTCAAAATGCTCGCTCAAGTAGAGCATATGCAGGCCAGTACCGCAAGCGACGTCCAGGAGCCGGTTACCATCTGTGCGTTTTTCCCTGGAGATTAACGTTCTTATCGTCTCGGTCTCCTTTGGATAGTCCTTGAAGGAGTAAATTGCGTCGTAATAGTGGGCACTCTTCGAAAACATGATGGTTTCTCCCAATCCTCGAGCACTCGCGTCACTCGATGCGTTTTATAGAATATGCTGTATCAAATCTCAAGCCATATTAGCTTGGATAATTTGGCTTAGCTCGGGTGAAACAATCTGCGATATCCGTTACAACAGGCAAGAAATCGCTCAGATGATCTCATCATCTTTACCGGCTAGCTGGCGGAGGATCTCCAGCTGACCAAGGTGATAATTCTCATGCCAGAGCAGAAACTCCAGCCGGTCCAGGATCGTAGTCCCGTGCAGTTCATTAAAAATGTCACCTAGGAACTCATCGGAGACGCTCTGGATAGCGACGATAAGCCGTTCGAGGCTTTCTTGCGATGATTTCAGCAATCTCTCGATCTCAACATTATCCTCGTCAGCCGAAAGAGGCTCCGATCCACGCTGGTAAATGGCTGATTCGTCTGTTTCTAGAACGGGGGACGCCTGTAGTAGGGTCAGCATCTTGTCTCGATAAACCACTATGTGACCCAGCACCCAGTTGAATCGATTACTTCGAAATGGCAGCTGAAGCATACTATCGGCGTGGGATAGCCCTTCCGATTGTTTATCTATCACCCATTGCTGCCGCTCAAGATAGCGGATCAATTTCTCTTGGTTACTCATGGCTGTCATAATCGCACTCTCCCGAAAACATTCGAATAATCACCATAGCCGGACAATATCGCTGCGATAAAACAGCGGTCCCACGCTCAAATCCAGACCAGCTCCCCCATACAAAGATGGCGGCACGCTGATATCTGCCAAATAGAGCTCTCCCACGTTTTGGCTGACGCCTTTAGCACGCAATCCCTCTTTTGGTAGAGCCAGTGTCAAGGTCGCACTAGCTTCTATGGCAGGATCGAACACCCTCCCACTAGCTGCATCCACACCTGACGGTGCATCCAGGGACAAGATAGGCGCTTCATGCTGGTTCGCCCATTGAATCAGCGCCGCTGCCTCACCCCGTGGTGCTCCCGATAGACTGTAACCGACAAGGCCATCGATTATCAGCGCAATACTCATGGGCGGCTTCGAGTCGAGTGATATGGATATCGGAACATGCATCCGCTGCAGAATATCAAGCTGGTGGGCTGCCGCGGGCGAAAATTTATCGATCGTCTTGGTGATATGCACGGAAACATTAGCCCCGTAATTGTAGAGTCTACGGGCGCAGACCAGCGCGCCACCTCCATTTCCCCCGGTTCCAGCCAGTATGACGACTAGCTTTCCTCTCGGATCGCCAGAGAGGAATCGGTGACGCGCGAGGTGGGCGAGATTACGGCCGGCATTTTCCATCATCTGGAGCAATTCAATCCCATAATCTTCGATCATTGCCCTATCTACCTCAACCATTTGATCCTTGGTGAGGAATGGCACATTCTCTTCGCACCCTGGTATATCCATTCTGTTCCTTTGTTCGCTTCTGTTGAACCAGGAGTCATGCTCTTGTTGGCTTCAAGACAAGGCTGCATCTTGGTTCAAGACCACGAGCCCGAATACCGCGCTGGCTGTGGTCTCAGGACCAGCGATCATCGAGCTATGATGGTAGCCTAATTGATTAGGTGGACAAGCACCTAGCACGACTCTAAGCTGAGGGTGTAAAAGCCGGTATAATTGTCCGGAGCAGATAGAATTCAAGATTAGACTTAATATGGAAGGCTCAATATGGGAATCAAGAGTGGTTTAGCGGCCTTGTACCGCCATGAGAGAGAAGTGGAAGCTCAATTTATCGAAACCATTTCCGACGAAGAGAAGGCTAAAACCGGTACCTCTAAGAATTATTCACCCAAGGATATCTTCGCCCACATTGCCTATTGGAACGCCATGATGGCAGGCACGTTGGATAGAGCTGTCCAAGGCGAGACTCCTGAACCTTATGGAGATATCGACGAGGCGAATGCCGAAAAGTACAAATTGAGCAAGGACCTAAGCTGGTCAGAGGTGCTCGATCATCTGGATCAAGTCACCTTGTCCTTGGTGAGAGCTTTTAAGGCGCTACCAAACAAGGATCTACTGGATCCGGCGCGGTTTCCATGGCAAAGGGGACAATCTCTTTGGCGTAGTGTTGTATATGTGACCTACTACCATACCATGCGGCATCTTGCCGAACTGTATGTCGCCCGAGGAGATATCGAGAGTGGTCACAATGCGCAGAAACATGCCGCGAAACTGCAGATGGCGCTTGACGACTCCCAGGGATGGCAAGCCAGCATACATTACAACCTGGCCTGCTATTATTCGGTAGCTGGAGACCGTGCCGGGGTCATCGAAGAGCTTAAGCAGGCATTTTCATTGAGTCCGGATCTGATCTCATGGTCAAAGCACGATTCAGACCTGGAATCGATGAAGGACGATCCCGGTTACATAAATTTAGTCGCGGTGGACTGATTTAGGAGGAGGATTGCATATCCGATGGACCTAGGATATGCAGGAGGATTCAATGGCTAGGGATATCAGGGGGTTTAAAGAGCGAATAGCTGAAACATATAAAAAACACGCCCCGACCTCTGCTGCCTGGAATGCCAGGGCGATCAAATACCAAATCGATGGCGGCAGCCACGCACTCCGGCTAATCAAACCTTTTCCACCTCGGATTGCGTCTGCTAAGGGAGCCTGGGTAAAGGACGAAGATGGGAATTCAATACTGGATTTCTGGCAAGGGCATTTCGCCAATATTCTCGGGCACAACCCAGAAATTATAACCACACAGCTGGCCCAACTACTGGACGAGGGCAATGGCTTACAGAGTGGATTTACCGATAAATTCCAGGTTAAGGTTGCAGAGATTCTGTGCCGCCAAACCGGATATGAGCGGGTACGCTTCACAACAAGCGGGACTTTGGCAACCATGTATTCGATCATGTTAGCTAAAGCCTTCACCGGTCGCGAATTGGTGATGAAAGCCGGAGGTGGGTGGCATGGAGCGAATCTGTGGGGGCTGAAGGGGAGCAGCTGGCGGAACGGATTCGGGGCTGTCGACAGCGCTGGTATACCGGCAGCCATGAGTGATGAAGTCTTGCTAACAGCCTTCAACAATCCCCAAATTTTGGAGGACCAATTTCACCGGTTCGGGAACAAACTGGCCTGTCTGATTCTCGAACCAGTAATGGGTGCTGGTGGATTATTGCCGGCACGAGCCGAATATCTTGCCAAGGCAAGAGAGCTGTCGTCCCGATATGGGACCGTGCTTATCTTCGATGAAGTAATCACGGGTTTTCGTTATCGAGCCGGGGATGTTGCGGAGCTTTATGGAGTGAAAGGCGATCTAGCTGTATTTGGCAAGATTATCGGAGGTGGCATGCCTGTCGCCGCTGTCGCAGGTAGGGAAGACATAATGGAAATGGCAGGTCGTTCGCGTGACAACGCGGTGAAATTCTCAGGTGGTACCTACTCTGGACACCCCGCGTCCATGTTGGCCGCGAGCACGATGCTCAACCATCTCGTGCAGAATGAATCGCAGCTATACAGCTGCATGGAACATGGCGCCGGGGAACTTCGTCGCATAGTCACCGAAGCATTCTCCGAAGCTGGTATCCATATTCGCTTCGCCGGCGACCTGATCCACGATCTCCCCTTCAACTCGCTGCATATGCTTGTCTTTCCCCGTAGACAAGATCTGCGCCTGGAAACGCCTGAAGAAATCTATAACCCTAAGTTTTGCGACCTCGAGTTAAGCGAGGATATCCTTCCGTTGGTTATGCTGCTTGAAGATGTTTACATCGTCCATGGCCTTGGGTCGACCACAGCCGCCCATACGTCCGATGATTTGCAGTACCTTCGCGAGGCGATCGGACGGGTCGCCAGCCGGATCAAACCCATTTATCAGGTTATATGATATGCCCAAACATAGCTGCAGCTGTTCTTATTATCCTTGACATTCAGCCTATCCATCGCATTTCTCCGACCACCATTCGCTAGAACTCGTATTTAGCCAACATCGATCGCACATCGTCGGTATCGGCGCCATCCCGGAACCTAGTAGTCAGCATGCCGTCATGTTAACAATTAACTTAGGGGGTATGCTCCGACCATGTTGTTGAAACCATCGATTTCGCCAGGTGAATACGCAATGTTCTCTTGGAAAAGAGAAAGATCACTGGCCTTAAACTGGTACATATCACATGCATCAGTTTTAATGCTACTTCTGACCACCTATGTCTGTATAGTAATTGTGGGCCGTTTTCACCTGTTTGATTTGGGTTTGCCATTATGACCATACTTCACACCCCAATCGATTCGCCGGATGTCGGGACGAGACCTTTCCCCATCAGGCGGGAGAATCTTGGCCGGATAGCCGCTCTTGGAGTAGTCCTGGTCATCAGCATCGGGATATTGTTAGCCTGGGAGCAGATTAAAATACTTGGAGCCTATGGCTACCCTGCGATCTTCCTGGTCAGTTTATTCGGTAATGCGGTATTGTTTCTACCTGCTCCGAGCATCGCCCTGGTATTGGCAGCTGGCGCCTCTCTCGACCCACTGCTCGTCGGCATAGTGGCAGGAACCGGGGCGGCCATCGGAGAGATGACCGGTTACCTGGCTGGGTACAGCGGACAGGCTGTCCTGCAAGATAGGCCACTGTATAACCGCATCGAAGGCCTGATGAGATCTAAGGGCACACTCGTCGTTTTCATTTTAGCCGTCATCCCAAACCCCTTCTTCGATATCGGAGGTATTTTTGCCGGAGTGATGCGAATGCCCGCCTGGCACTTCTTGTTCGCAACTGGTCTCGGTAAAAGCCTTCGATTCGCGCTTCTGGCTGGCCTTGGCGTCCTGGCCGCCGGCTAGACAGAAGCAAGCATTGTCCTCCCCATTTACTAGATCCCTCTAATAGGATCCTTTTGGCTCTTCCGATTGTTCGGTAGAGGCAGCTTCCCAATCCGGTTTATCTGTATTATGGTGGCGAGCCACCTCGCGAATCGGTTCCCCACCAGAGGCATTGGACCTTGGTGTTCTTTCGTCTACATCAATAGCTATTCGCGAGGTTAGCTCGCCAAGAAATCGCAGCATAACAGCGTGCATAAAATTTCCTTATCCGAGATATCGCCATTTGATCAGCAATCGTTGGAGTTTCTGACAACTTTGCCGACTCCGAATTAATTGCCAAAAGGGCCGTGATTGATTTGTCTTCGCTGACCAGTAGATCAATAGCCCTTCAGTGATGATTGTATCTTTCTATTTGTGCGCGGATGTGTCAGGTCTGTGCGACTTTCTGCGGCTTCAGGCCATCGTTGAGCGCGAATGTCGCTGCAGACTCATCAAGGTGAATTGTTATCGGGGTGCGCTTCCGTCCTATTGGCGGGGATACCGGCTTCACGTAGAATTAGGCATCACCTATGCGTTGGCCCTGTCTCAACGCAGCGAACAATTGGTTGGAGCATGTCTGGTCTATTAGGGTTAGGAGAAGCCACTCAATGAAGAAGTTCATCCTGTTCACCGTCGGGTTTTTCGCACTCACCATCGCCTCACTCACCGCCTTGATTTACAGGTGGACCTTTACACCTTTTGGCCGGCTTCATCCTGTGATGGGAGTCATTCATCAGCTGCTGACTCTTGTATCAGGTTATGGATTGTTCGACCGGAATAACCTCCCCAAGGTCCGCCAAACGATGAAATATGTCAGACCAAGGATTCCGGTCTCCCAGATTATCAACCGAGCCATCGACGGACCTGCTGGCTCCATTCCAATCCGGATCTATGTACCTGATGGACAAGGTCCCTTCCCGGTAGTTATCTTTTTCCACGGTGGTGGGTTTTCACTTGGCAGTATCGATTCCCATGAGAACATCACTCGAAGTATCGCTGTGAAATCATCCGCCCTTGTGATTTCGGTCGAATATCGCCTCTCACCTGAATATCCGTTTCCTGCTGCCTTCGACGATGCATATGCCGCCGTAGAATGGGCCGAAGCCAATGCCGCGGAATTCAACGGCGATCCCGGCCGGTTGGCTGTCGCAGGTGACAGCGCCGGTGGCAATCTTGCGGCGACCGTGGCATTGAAAGCTAGAGACGAGAACGGTCCTTCAATCGGACTGCAGATTTTGCTCTACCCGACCACTGTTTTGTCACTTGTGAACTTTCCCTCCCGTCGGAAATTCAGCGGTTATATATTGACCGAAGAGTCGGGCATGCACGTCCTCGATCATTACCTTCCGGATCACGATGACCGATCAAATCCTTATGCCTCACCGTTGTTGGCGGAGGATCATAGCCAGCTGCCACCGGCCTATATCATGACCGCCGCGTTCGATCCACTTCTCGACGAAGGGATCTCGTACGCCAACAAGCTGCAAGACTCTGGCGTGCCAGTCACGTACCGCAACTATGAAGGCATGCTGCATGGATTTCTATCATTCGACGATCTCGTTTCTTTCTTCCCCCTATTCGCCGGTCTGCTGAAGGAACCTGACGAAGTCTATTCTGACATCGCCGCTGCTATTCGCCAGTGGTTATAGCATCCAGCTTAGATTCGGCACGACTGTAGCTTTTCTTGTCGAGAGCAACGCCGCACATTAGCCGTTAAGAGATGGTAAAAGAAGAATCGATAATCCGTAGTCGGAAGGGGCAGGCATCAGAGTCCTGGCAGATCCGATCAAGACGTCGAATAGAACCAGGACCCGTCATGCACTTTCCCAGTTCGCAACGGGAATGGATTCCTAGAACGTGGAAGAGTGGCCAGCGAACCAGGTTCCTACAGTGCCTATAGCTAACCTCAAAGGATAGACGAATGGCAACCGTCATCATGCGTTGGCTGGAAACAAAGCCTTCCGATTACGACCGGGGGATCGAGTTATTAACCCTTGGGCGGCTGCAGCCCCTGAAGGAGCGAATCGCCAACGATTACATATGGTCTCAGGGAAGGGACGAGGTTCGTGTCCTGGAGATTGGCTGTGGGACCGGTTCCTTAGCCGCACTGATGGCTTTGAAAGGGGCGAGCGTAGTAGCCATCGATTCCTCTGAGGTGATGCTGCAGGAGGCTCGTTTTGGGGCGACGAGATTGGCGATCGAGGACAGGGTTTCGTTCTATCATATGGACGGAACCGAGTTGGCTGACAGGTTCGAGCCAGGCAGTTTCGACGTGATTGTGTCGACTCTGGTCTTTAGCGAGTTTCAACCAGAGATCCA
>DASRZI010000455.1:0-12279 GCA_035686605.1 Candidatus Zixiibacteriota bacterium | reverse complement strand
ACTACATGGCACATCGCGTCCAGCGGATTCGTCACGACCACGACGATGCTGTCTGGCGCGTAACTCTTTATATTTTCGGAAACGACCGCCATCACATCCTGGTTAATCTTTACCAGCTCATCCCTGCTTGGGAATTTGCCGGTCACGGGATCTTTCCTTCTAGGTACGCCAGCCGTGACGACCACTACATCGGCTCCCTCGATGACTCCGGGATCACTTCCGCCGGTTACCTGGGAATCGAATCCCATTGGCGGTCCCGCCTCGAAGAGATCAAGAGCTTTTCCAGCTGCGACCTCCCCAAAAATATCAAATAGAACGCAATCTCCTACCTCCATGCCAGCCAGCCAGTGAGCGGCCGTGGCGCCCACGTTTCCGGCGCCGTAAAAAGCTATTTTGTTTCGCATGACTCAGAACCTTTTATCCTTTTCTTCGCTATCGTGTTACACGGTATTTGTACTTATCTGCCAAAGTTCGAGCGCCGACATATGGCTAAAAAGAGGTCAATTTCTGCCGTAAATCGACACCAGAATTTACACCTGTTCTTATTTTAAGGAACCAACAAGGTTGGGTGTTTTGGATGTGGCGGCTAACTGAAGTGAAGAGCTCAGAAGTTATCTCAATCCGTCGCAGGAGTCTCAACCAGGGTTAGAGGCTCGGGGACAATAGGCTCCAATGATTCTGCGATCAGAACTTGCTTAAAGGCAGCTATCGCAACTGCCAGCATATCTTCATCAGGCTCGTTGGTGGTCAGCAGCTGCAAGGCAAGGTTAGGCTTGGTAATCCACCTGATAAAAGCATTATCCTGATGCCTGGCGGAAAAGCGGATGAACTCGTAGGCAATTCCCGCAACTACGGGCAAGAAGATTATCCTTGACAGGATGCGAACCGGAATGGACATAGGCGGCAAAAAACTGAAGAAGATAATCGAGATAACGACGACGGTAAGTAAGAATGCTGTACCACACCGAGGATGCTGCAGCGAATAGTTCGCTACAATAGGCGGCGTCAACTCAGCCCCATCTTCATAGGCGTTGATAGTTTTATGCTCGGCGCCATGATAGCCATATAGACGGCGAATATCAGGCAGCCGGCCGATGATCCAGATATAACCAATAAGTAGAGTTAGCCGGATGGCGCCCTCAATAAGGTTGCTGACAAACTGGGCTCTCTCAATATCCAGCAGGAGTTCAATGCGACCTGCGAGAAAAGCGGGCAGTACGAAAAACAAGGCTACCGCGAATGTGAGCGAAAGGGCGACCGTCCCCCATTGGACTGGTCCTTCAAAGACATTTTCCTGACCCTCTTCCTTCTCATCTTCGAGAGCCACCTCAGCCGAAAATAGCAGGCTTTTAATGCCCAGACCCAAGGCATCCCAAAGAAGGGTGAGCCCTCGCAAGAAGGGAATCTTAGCTAGACGTCCTCCGTAAATGCGTGGATCTAGCTGCTCGGTATGCAGGATGATCTCGCCCTGTGGGTTGCGAACCGCGAGTGAGAGCACTTTGGCTCCCCTCATCATAACACCCTCAATGATTGCTTGCCCACCGTAATTGAAGGAGGATTTTGTGAATGACTCAGACATAGTCCGAAATTGTACTGAGTGGCCCTCCAATGGTCAAGACGCAAGGGCATCTTTGGAGGATACTATTAGGTTTGTATTTCCGATTGGATTGCTCGATCTAGGACAAACGTTGGAAATTGTTCCAGATTTCTTCAAAGACCGTCTGCTGAGATGTATAGAAGTTTATGGGGGAGCATAAGGCCAGGAGCATGGCCGACTCTTCGCCCTTGATGAATTGCTGCCGGCACCTAAGAGTCGCGCCATCTGGCTCCAATTCGGTCTCCGTAACGATCGTCAAATGGCTCCTTTCAAAGTTGTCATTGAATATCAATTCCCTGATGACGAAATCCCCTTCATCAAGGTAAATAGCGGCATCGTTGTAGCTGAGCCGGTTGAGTTTCTCGCTCGTCGCGACGATCATGAATATGGGCGTTGACTCTGATCCTCTGTTCGGGCTGAGGGCAAGGAACTCGACCTCGAGATCATCGACGCCGCCTCCAAGTGGGTGAGTTCCTTTGAGAAATGAGTTTTCCTCTGCTATCAAACTTTGCAGCTGATCGTTGTGTTCGCCAAGCGAGCCATCATACCAGCTCCACTCTTGGGGCAAATGGGTCGTGAGACTCAGATCGGCATTTGTAACGAGCTCCCACTCATCGACCGGACGCGTCCCGATCGATACTTGGACCTGCGGCTGATCCCCGAGGGAGATCATCAGCAGAATTAGGGCAGCAAATACGGCGACCGTTATTCCGGCATAGACGATTATCGACGTCGAGGACGTCCTTGGTCCCCAACCCTCTTTGACTCGAACTTCTTCCAGTGCCTCTTCATTAAACCCTGGAAGAGGATCACCACAGTGCCAGCAAACGTTGTCGCCTTTTAATGCCGGCTGACCGCAATTGGCACAGTGAATTTCCATTGGAAAAGCCTTGATTACCTGTACAAATTGGTACGTCCAACTCAGTAATTATCAATTGAGAGACTTTACATAACGGCGATATGATACGCTCAAGTAATCGGTGCATTTGACCGACATGTTCTGATTTTACATTTGTAATTTTAGCTGCCAGTGGAATCAGCGACCCGAGACCAAGACATTGCGGCAGTGTAAAGCGCTTAACAAGTGGATTGTATCAAAGTTACCAGATGCGGCATCACTTTGAAGATAGAATTAACTTAAGGTGCTCAAAGGTAAGAAAGTATTTAATGTGCCTCACTGTTGACAAAAAACGATTAGGATATTCAGTGCACAAGCACCTCGTATTAATTAGTCTCTTCCGGGATAAAACATTCCTACCTACAACAAAATTTCTCCTTTCTCCTCTTCCCTCAAAAGGCCTTGCTCCCGGCAAGGCTTTTTGTCATTCTGTGTGCCCTACCATCTCCGATCTACAGATGGAGAGTTAAGCGGAGATAGTCCAAAGACAAAGAACGTCTGACCAAGATACTTATGGACAGAGTCCTTTTAGCCACTTCACAAAAAAACATACCAGAACTTCTCGTCCAAGCCGAGCATTACGGATTGGGTCTTGAAATCCAGGAGTTTTCAGACCCGTATACGCTGGCCAATGATTGGTCAAAAAATCTACGTTGGCATCAGGATTTGCTCTCTGGGTTTTCTGGTGATATAGGTATTCACGGAGCATTTTTCGATTTGACATCATCCAGCCTGGATCCTGACATCCTGGAAGTCACTCGCCGGCGTTACAGTCAAAACCTGCAAATTGCGGCTGAGCTCGATGCCAAATACGTCTTGTTCCATCTCAATTACCTGGGAAACTGCAAGATCCCCAATTTCCGGCCAGGTTGGCATGAGCGAGAGGTGGCGTTCTGGTCTTCTTTTGTCCGTGAAGCCGAAGAAGTTGGAGTTCCGATTCTTTTAGAAAACTCATGGGAAGATGAGCCGTCGTTGATCGGCGACATCCTGTCAGCAGTTGACAATCCCTTCCTGAAGGCTTGTTTAGATATCGCCCATGTGACGCTCTACTCAGACCATTCAGTAGAGGAGTGGATCTCGGAACTGGAGCCATATCTTTTTTGCAGCCACCTGAACAATCACGATGGCAACTTTGATATGCATTGGCCCTTATCAAGGGGTATCGTTGACTATGTAAGTGTGATCGCCGCCTTGAGAAAGAGCGCCGGGCAACCATACCTTTGTCTCGAAATGCCATCCTGGTCAGAAATGGAGCCAAGCCTGTCTTTCTTTGAATTCCCCGAAAAAGTGAAAGCCGATCCCCTGGCTGCCAATTAGGGTACGAGCGCACAGTCGTTGACCTCAGTGGAAAGAATCGTCATCATCCCAGAAGCGCTCTAATCAAGCTATCTCCACACCGTTATTATTCTAGCATCAAGGCCAGCAAGATCTCTTCTGAGTATGTTTCGGCAGATCTTCACAGCCCAACGGCAAAGAGCAGCTCTCGTGTGGTGGCTTAATGCGGCTGTTTTTTTATTCAACCAACGAATTTGCCTGGCTTGATGGCAGCGGGATAATTTGCACGTGGTTGGACTCACGATACTTTCTGTGATTGTGGGGAGAAAGAATGTCCGTGTCAGACTTAAGAACAGAACGCAAATTTGTACGTGAACAGTACAAGACGAAAGATAACCTTCAGATTCGCATTAAGACCCATGTGCTTTACACCCAGCCAAACGTGGATTTCCATGATTGGATCTTGGACCATGTTGACTGGAGCGGGTATGAGACGGTTCTGGATGTTGGCTGTGGTTCTGGAATGTATGCAGGGCCTGTTGGGCAGAGATGTCACCGTAATATTGCCGCGGATCTGTCGCTGGGTATGCTGCAAAGCCTCGCCCATCCTGTGCAGGATAAAGTAAATGTGGATGTCGCGGCGGTGCCATTTAGATCAGAATCGCTCGACGTGGTCCTCGCCAATCATATGCTCTATCATGTTCCGGAGCTTACTGATGCAGTTCTCGAAATATACAGAGTTCTGAAACCGGGCGGCGTTCTCATCGCCGCAACGAACTCAAGCTCATACATGCCCGAGCTGCTGGAGATTCAGGTTGACCTAGCAAAGAAATTCGGTGTTGATATCGACAGGCGATGGTCAAATCCGGGAAATGTCACCCAGAGCTTCTCGCTGGAGAATGGCCAGGGTGTCTTGGAACCAACTTTCACCCATATCGAGCGTTTCGATCTACCGGGAGCCCTCGTATTCCATGATTCTGAACCATTGATCGCGTACATCGGAAGCATGCGTGAACGCTACGAGCATATGTATTCACCCGGGACAACCTGGGAAGAAGTGTCCAATGCGCTTCGCGATTATCTCGACAAGCATATTGCCATTCATGGGGAGTTTCGTGTCCATAAACTGGCTGGAGTGTTCGTGTGCAGAAAAGAATAGGTGCTGAGCAATGGCTGGAGCTAATTCAGAGCAGAAGATCGATACGGCGATTTCAGCCGGATATCGTACCGTCCGAAATCATTGAAAAATTATTGGACGCCGCCAACTGGGCTCCTTCCGCGCACAACAGGCAGCCTTGGCGATTTGCTGTAATCGCTGACCCAGAATTGAAGCAATATCTCGCCTCAACCATGGGAGCCAGGCTTCGAGAGGATTTGATGGCCGATGGTCTGGCTGAAGAGACCATTGAGAGAGATGTCACTCGTTCTTATCGACGGATAACCAGCGCTCCTTTGCTCATCCTGGTATGCTTATCCATGGAGGACATGGACCGCTATTCCGATGATCGACGCCAGTAACACGAAAATACGATGGCGATTCAATCTACGGCGATGGCAGGACAGAACCTCCTATTGGCTGCTCAGGCTCTGGATATAGGTGCTTGCTGGATGTGTGCCCCTTTGTTTTGTCCAGAGGCCGTGAAAGGATGTCTGCAACTACCCGCAACCTGGCAGCTCCAGGGACTAATAGCAGTTGGATATCCTGCTGAAACGTGGGAAAAAACACGCCGCCCCATAGCGGAACTGATCAAATACCGCCCCTAAAAATCACCCTAAAAATCTCCCTATTGAAGTCGCTCTGAATATCTGATAGAATCATATAGGTTGTAATCATTCGATTTATCGGATTATTTGTATCTATGGGCAGATTAAAGACAGAATCGGATATTCTCGAATATATCGTCGATAACGAACTCGAACCCGGAGATCGACTTCCTGCCCTGGCTGATCTGAGTAAAGAGCTTGGCCTCAGTGTGGGAAAACTTCGGGAAGATCTGGAGGCCGTTCGCCAGCTGGGGGTCGTATCGGTTCGTCCGCGTCGAGGCATTCGCCGGGAACCCTATGATTTTTATCCCGCCGTACAGGCCAGTCTTCTCTTTGGACTTTCTACCGGCGAAGCAACCTTCCGTCAATATAGCCAGCTGCGCCAATCCATCGAAGCCAATATGTGGCACCAGGCAGTGAGCTGCCTAACCTCTGACGACAAGCAAGATCTTCATGATATCGTCCGGCAGGCCTGGGAGAAGCTAAAGGCATCTCGCGTCCATATTCCCAATCGAGAACATCGAGAACTCCATCTCACGCTGTTCAAACGCCTCGATAATCCTTTTGTAGACGGCTTGCTGCGCGCTTATTGGGATGCCTACTTCGAGATGGAACTAAGCAGGTTTGCCGATTACCAGTATTTGATTGACGTTTGGACCTATCACCAGAGGATTGTTCAGGCTGTCTGTGATGGTGAGATCGAGCAGGGTCGACAATTATTGATCGAGCACTTTCGACTTTTGCCTTCAGTTAACTTCCCAACCTGAAAGTGCGTGATATTACTTTACAATTGTCTGGTATCAGGATTCAGCATTTCTCGATAGTCATAAGAGATGCGGAAGACCATTTTGAAAGTTGAGATTCCCTATTGCGGGAATGAACGGAGTAACAGGGACTATGTCCGAAAACAACAAGAAGAAAATACCAATACAAGAATTGGATTCCATCGTTATCCGTTTCGCCGGTGATTCCGGGGATGGTATGCAGTTAACTGGCACCCAGTTCACGAATAGTGCGGCGATCCTGGGTAATGACATCAGCACCATGCCTGATTTTCCGGCGGAGATTCGGGCTCCGGCTGGAACGATTCCTGGGGTGAGCGGATTCCAAGTCATGTTTTCCAGAGAAGACATCTTGACCCCAGGAGATGCTCCTCTTGTCCTGGTGGCCATGAATCCGGCAGCCTTGAAGAAGAGTCTGCCGGACCTTGAACCTGGCGGTTTCATTATTCTGAATACAGATTCGTTTACTCGCAGCAATCTTAAGAAGGCTGGATATGAGGCTAACCCCCTTGAAGATCAGAGCTTGAAGGGGTATAGAGTCCATGCCATACCTTTGACTTCACTGAATCGCGAAGCCTTGAAAGACGTAGAAGGCCTTTCTCCAAAAGAGATGGACCGGAGCAGAAATCTGTTCGCCCTTGGTATTACTTTTTGGATATTTGATCGGTCGCTGGATACCACTCTCGCCTGGATCGAGAAGAAGTTTTCGGGCCGTCCAGCCATCGTAGAAGCAAACTCGAAAGCCCTGAAAATGGGCTATTATTTCGGCGAGAATACCGAGATCTTTCGACAACGCTACAAGGTGGGGCGGGCGAAGCTTCCCGAGGGAACATATAGAAAAGTTACGGGCAACGAAGCCACCGCCCTGGGATTGGTTACGGCAGCCAAAAAGGCGGGCAAACCCCTCTTCTATGGTACCTATCCCATCACACCTGCAAGCGATATACTGCATTTCCTGGCCAAGCAGCGACACTTCGATGTCCGAGCATTTCAGGCAGAGGATGAGATTGCGGCGATGGGATCTGTTATTGGGGCGGCTTTTGGTGGGGCCATTGCGGCGACCGGCACCAGCGGCCCGGGAATCGCCCTCAAAAGCGAAGCAATTAATCTAGCCTTAGCCCTTGAACTGCCCATGGTCATTATTGACGTTCAGCGGGGCGGACCAAGTACGGGACTGCCCACAAAAACGGAGCAGACGGATCTACTTCAAGTGATGTTCGGAAGGAATGGTGAAAGCCCCCTACCTATTGTTGCTCCCCAGAGTCCGTCCGACAGTTTCGAGATGATCATCGAGGCGGTCAGAATGGCTGTGCGAAGTATGAGCCCGGTAATATTCCTCTCGGAGGGTTTTATTGCCAACAGTTCTGAACCCTGGCTGATACCTGACTCAAAAGACATCCCCCCGATCGAGATTCGGCATCCATCGCCTAGATATGAGGCAAACGGCCAAGAGCCATTTTACCCTTATAGCAGAGATACTGAGTCATTGGCTCGACCCTGGGCGATTCCCGGCACGGCCGGATTGGAGCATAGAATTGGTGGATTGAGCAAGGCTCCATTGACCGGGAACGTATCCTATGCACCCGAAGACCATGAGCAGATGGTTCATGAGCGGGCTGAGAAGGTAGCTAGACTGGCTGACTTCATTCCCGAACAAGAGGTCATCGGCCCAGAGTCGGGCAAGCTGCTCGTCCTTACCTGGGGAGGAGTCTATGGCATGGCCCGCTCGGCCGTCCGGCGAGTTAACCGCGAAGGTGGAAACGTAGCCCACCTCCAACTCCGCTATCTCAACCCTTTTCCACGAAACTTTGCCGAGATCATCAAACGATACGATCGAATTCTAATGCCAGAGCTAAACTCTGGTCAATTGGCGTTCATTATTCGGGCTCGCTATCTCATCGACGTCGTATCGTTTCCAAAGATCCAAGCCCGTCCGTTCACTATCAGGGAAATCAAAGAGAAAATCGAGAGCATGCTGGATTCCGGCACTTCCGGATAACTGCTGCGACGAATATCTACATCTATTCATATGGAGTACAACTATGGAAACCATTGCTATTGAAAAGCCCGCTCTGAGCCGAAATGATTTCAAGTCAAACCAGGATGTTCGCTGGTGTCCAGGCTGCGGCGACTACGCCATCCTATCTCAGATGCAGAAGGTAATGCCTGAACTGGGTATTCCCAAGGAGAATTTCGTTTTTATCTCAGGTATTGGATGCTCCAGCCGGTTTCCCTATTACATGGATACCTTCGGTATTCATAGTATTCATGGGAGAGCCCCAACGCTGGCTTCAGGATTAGCTATCGCCAACCCCGAACTTAGTGTGTGGGTTATCACGGGAGACGGCGATGGGCTTTCTATCGGAGGGAACCATCTCATACATGCCTGTCGACGAAACATGGATATCAACATTATCCTTTTCAACAATCGCATTTACGGTTTAACGAAAGGCCAGTATTCGCCTACATCTCGAAGAGGCACTCTTACAAAGTCATCTCCCATGGGTTCACTGGAGCAGCCAATCAATCCTCTCTCGCTCGCCTTGAGCGCGGAAGCGACATTTGTTGCCCGAACGATGGATTCAGATGTGAAACATCTGGCCAGCATCCTGGAAGCGGCTGCGAAACACAAGGGAACATCCTTCGTCGAAGTATACCAAAACTGCATTATCTTCAATCCCCAGGAGTGGACAGAGTTCAGCGATAAGTCGAAACGCAAGCAAAACATCCTCTATCTGGAGCATGGAAAACCTCTCACGTTTGGTGAAAACGACGAATTTGGCGTCGTCCTGAAGAGAGGCTCGATGCACGACATTGTAAGGCTGGGAAATGGCGTTAAGGAAGAAGACTTAGTCATTCACAACGCCCAATCTGATTCTTCACACCTGGCCTATTCTTTGAGCAGGATGGAGCATCCGGTTCCTGTTGGCATATTTTATGATGTTCAAAGACCAACTTATTCGGATGGCTTAATGGGCCAGGTTAGAGAAGCTCAAAGCAAGAAGGGACTGGGTGATTTAGACCATCTCTACCAAAACGCCGACCTGTGGGATGTGACAGTTGACACTGAATAGGTATCCAAGTCATCAGTGATAGCGGATGGTCAATAACTTCTCCATCGTCGTTGCCTCCACCAACGGCTCCGGAAGCCTAACAGCAAACTTAATACTTCTGCGCTCCCTCTTCTTGATGGGAATCCCCGTCAGCAGCAAGAACATATTCCCTTCTAATATTCAAGGTCTGCCAACCTGGTACTACATTCGTTTGAGCAGCCGTGGATTCGAAGCGCACCGCAAGAATGCTGAAGTATTGGTCGCCTTCAATCGCCTTACCTTTGGTGATGATCTGGCTAACCTACCATCAGGCGGTATTTGCCTTAGACCCGATAGTTGGTCGGATGCGCCAGAGCGGGAGGACGTGATCACCTATACAGTCCCCGTCGATGCTTTCCTGCGAGATGCCGGGATCCGTGGCAAAAACCGAGATTATCTGTCAAACATGGTTTACGTTGGCGCAATCGCCCAACTCCTGGGTATTGAGTTTGCAGCGGTTGAACAATCTCTGGGCCATCATTTTGAAGGAAAAGAGAGTCTATACAAGCTGAATGCATCGATGGTATCCATCGCATATCACTGGGTGGGAGACAACACCCAAAAACAAGATCCGTTCCTTGTTGCTCCCATGGACTCGAACAAAGACAAGCTGCTGATCACCGGAAATGAAGCTGCCGCCTTGGGCGCGATCTTCGGCGGAGTTTCACTAGCATCCTGGTATCCGATAACACCCGCCACTGGATTGATTGATGCCTTGAGCATTCTCCTGCCCAAGCTGCGCATCGATGAAGAATCCGGCAAGCCAACTTATGCTGTAATCCAAGCGGAAGATGAACTATCAGCCATCGGCATGGTAATCGGCGCTGGTTGGGCTGGTGCCAGAGCGATGACCGCCACCTCCGGTCCAGGGATATCACTCATGACCGAGTTCGCCAGTCTTGGATACTTCGCCGAGGTCCCTGCCGTGATCTGGGATGTTCAGCGCATTGGACCGAGCACCGGTTTGCCGACCCGCACGGCCCAGGGCGACGTTATGTCAACATATTTCCTGGGTCATGGTGATTCGCAGAGTATCTTGTTGTTCCCAGCCACGGTGGCCGAATGCTTTGAATTTGGATACGGCGCGTTTGATCTAGCTGAAGAGCTTCAGACGCCAGTATTCGTCATGAGTGACTTGGATCTGGGCATGAATACCTGGATGTCCGATCCATTCGAATACCCAAAACAGCCCATGAAACGCGGTAAGGTGCTTTCAGAGGAAGAGGTCTCAGAGGTTGGTTTCTCGCGATTCGCCGATTTAGATGGAGACGGCATTCCCTATAGGACCCTCCCTGGTAACAGACATCCTCTCTCCGCATATCTTGGACGGGGAACCGGGCACAATCGCGATGGCAAGTACAGCGAGAAACCGGCTGACTGGGAACAAAATATGGAGAGGCTTACCCGAAAATTCGAGACAGCCAGGGAATTGGTTCCCAAACCTATTGTCGACGAACCCGACCAGGCTCGGTTAGGATTTCTGGCTTACGGGTCTACCCTCCCTGCAGTGGAAGAAGCCAGGGCGCTGCTCTCCGACAGGTCTGTGCCGTCGGGCTTCATGCGTATCCGGGCACTGCCCTTCATGAAGCAGGTGCGTGATTACCTCGAGCATTACGATCGCGTTTTCGTTGTAGAGCTGAATAGAGATGGGCAGATGCATATGCTTCTGTCAATGGAATATCCGGATCTAGCAGGGAAATTGATCTCGATATCACGGAACGATGGCCTTCCATTCACGGCTGAGCAGATACTAGAACAGGTACAAATCAACGAACCGCAGATATGAACTCCAAGCAAAGCACCCGAGTTAACGAGATTGGTCTAGCTTATTCAGACTATCGAGATTTGCCATCCAGCTTATGTAAGGGCTGTGGTCACGATTCGATCACCAGCCAGATAATTTCTGTGGCTTTCGAATTGAGTCTCAAACCCCACGAGATAATCCGGCTGAGTGGAATAGGCTGCTCAAGCAAGGCCGCGGCCTATTTCTTCGGTCGCTCCCACGGATTTAATTCACTCCATGGGCGGATGCCCTCGCTTGGGACAGGCGCTTTGGTGGCAAACCACCACTTGTCAGCCATTGGCGTCAGTGGCGACGGCGATACGGCAAGCATCGGACTGGGCCAGTTCAAGCATTTGCTGCGCCGGAACCTGCGCATGGTGTACATCGTCGAAAACAACGGCGTTTTTGGCCTGACAAAAGGGCAGTTCTCAGCCACGGCCGATCTAGGACAGGAGCTCAAATACGCGGGACGCAACGAGTTTCCACCTCAGGATCTCTGTATGGAAGCTATCATCTCCGGATGCGGATTTGTAGCTCGCTCTTTCTCTGGCGACCCACAGCAGGTTCGAGAGCTTCTTAAGGCCGCTCTCAGTCATCGGGGCACTGCCGTATTGGATATCATCAGCCCCTGTGTCACCTTCAATAACGCCAGTGATTCAACAAAGAGCTACAAGTGGGGCAAGGACAATGCCGAATCGCTTCAGGACCTTCACTACGTCCCAGTGCGGGAGGAGATCTCTATCGAAGAGTTCAATCCCGGACAATCAAGATCGGTAGAGCTGCACGACGGATCTCAGATCCTGCTCCAAAAACTTGACCAAAATTACGATCCTTCCGATCGTCTGATGGCCATCAATCATCTCGAAACCGCCCGACAGAAGGGGGAATTCATAACGGGCTTGATCTATATCAACCAGGAGCGCCCATCGCTAACCGAAGTTCTTGATCTGGTTGATACGCCTTTGTCTCTGCTTCCGGAAGGCAAACTGAGACCCTCCTCGAAGGCCCTGCAAGACATCCTCGATTCTTATAAATAGTCGATAGCGTGCCTAACTGGCATCAAATTCAAACCATACAATGAGAGCGAC
>DASRZI010000454.1:0-2837 GCA_035686605.1 Candidatus Zixiibacteriota bacterium | reverse complement strand
GATGTGGTCAAAGCTCCAAAGTGGCGATACGCTGCCGCTGCAAGCCTGGCATTCGGAGCCATCGGCCTCATCTTGATCGGCCAGCCGACCACTGAGGACCGCTGGAATAAGCTCGCCGAAGAGAAGCAGGTCTTGCTCGATGAGCGCTTGGTTCAGATCCACCCCGGAGAATTGCTGGCGCTAATCCACGATAACGAGATTAAAGTGAATATGCTGGATGTGCGGCAAGAAGCGGATTTCAACTTGTTCCACATCCTTGACGCCCAGCATGTTCCCGTCGAAGAGCTTCCAGAAATCATCTCGGATCTGCACTTCGAACCCCCAAACACCGTCTTTGTAACCATGAGCAATGACGAAGCCGGAGCGACCGAGGCCTGGAAGATCCTGGTCGCTGAGAGTGTGCCCAATGCCTATATCCTGGAAGGGGGGGTCAATAATTGGATAGCTCAATTTGGCGAGGATGATCTCACCAAGAACTTCAATGCCGGGGCCGGGGATGATCAGCTCTGCTATATCTTCGATAACGCCATAGGCGACAGATATGCGGCCGCCGGACCGAATCCGGAGACCCATGAGCTGGAGTACACACCCAAAGTGAAACTGGAACTGAAGCGCGCACCGACAAGCGGCGGGTGTGGCTAAGGAGTGAGTAGAGAGCCATCTCCGCGGTTCATGATGCTCAAGAAGTTCAGGAAGTTCTTGGACTTTTTGAGGTCATGAAATGAACAAACTTCGTCCGAGATGGCTCTTCGATTATCCTCTCTGAAGGGTAGTCACCCTGGTGTGCCACTCAGCGGAGGTGTACTTGGCCAGCCGCATCGTCTTCATGCCGGCGCACAGAGGTGTAAACCGCAAACTTCAGATTCATGCAGCAGAATAGGGGGAACATGGGCACGAAGGGACTTGCGAACTGAAAACAGCCTAGGATCTCACGGATGTGAATACCTACGAACGGGAATCACGTCTGTATTGCCATTATACTCGTGGTAGAATCCTTTAACAATTAGCGGTTATGTTAATGTCCGTGAGTTCTGCTCTGCAACGTTATTGTAAATGAGCCTCCTAAGGCTATATTGAAAGATCTATTCGCTATTCTCTAGCCACCAATCCTCAATGCTTTTGAACCCGATTTTTGGGATAACGACTTACTCGTAACGCTTTCCTTAGGCTTGTCATCCCTCAAGAGAGCCATGTCAAAATGCAACGTCAACGCGTATGTTACCTGCCGTCGTACACCCATTTTATGGCCTCAGCTCGTCGAGCGGGCTGCGCACGCCGAGGACACCGCGATTCGCTACATGAGTGTAGATCATGGTTGTCTTGACGTCCTTATGCCCCAATAACTCCTGAATAGTGCGAATATCATACCCCGCCTCAAGCAGGTGGGTGGCAAAGCTATGTCGAAACGTGTGTGGAGTCACGTGTTTGTCGATGCCAGCTTTCCGGGCAGCTCGCTTAACTGCCTTTTGCACAGTGCTGGCGTGCAGGTGATGGCGATACACGGTGCCATCATCTGTCTGAGGATTCTTTGACAGGGTGACGGAAGGGAAGACATACTGCCAGCCCCATTCTTTATCGGCATGCGGATATTTGCGCGACAACGCGTCAGGCAGATCGACTCGTCCATATCCTTGCTGCAAATCTCCATGATGCTGCGCTTTGACCTTTGCCAGATGCGCCTTCAGCTCTTCAACGACCGCCTCCGGCAGCGTGGTCGTCCGGTCTTTACGCCCATTGCCATCGCGAATGATCAACATAATGGGTGGTACATATTTGGGGGGCAGGTCAGCATATCGGCCGACGGCAGATACGCTCTCTTCGTACCAAAATACGACCCAGATATCTGGCTGGCCGACCTGACGACTGGCGAAAGGCGCAATCTAACTGAAGGGTCCAATAGGTACAACGGTCAGGCCCAGTTGTGGCCCGGCCAGCAAGAGGTAATCATCTTTGGCTCCAGTGATGCTCTTGGACCAGGCTTTGGTAATCCAACCATCGTGCGCACTGACGGAAGCGATTACCGCGTATTGGACGAGGAGAGGAGCAGGCCGCTAGCGCTCTCCACTGACGGCGAACTGCTGGCATACGGTGGCTTTGACCACGCTGGCCGGATCATGCGCCGCGGCTCAGCGCCAGAAGATTTTTACCCCTCGGATTACGGCCTCGACGTCGAGAAGGTATTCCAGCCGGCCTGGTCACCAGACGGCCAGAAATTGGCCTGGAAAGTTAGCGGTGATCAGGTAAAGCATGGCTGGACGTCGGGCGTCGCCGTCTTTGATCTGGAAAATAATATCGGAGAATTGTTCCATACGTATACAGCTGTCGTCGGCGGCACGGTTCCCCACTACTTGGCATGGAGCCCAAGCGGCGACTGGTTGGCCTTTGTCACCTTCAATGAACGAGCCGAAGACGGCCGCCGGCCAAACTTATGGATCGCTCGCCCCGATGGGCAAGAAGAAGTTCGGTTGGGCACCGCTTTTGAGCCAACCTGGCGCCCTGATGGGAGTCAGCTATCCTTTACTTTATTCGACGTTACACAGGAGACCTTCCAGGTTTGGCTCCATGATACGGTGACGGGCGAACAAATGCAGATACTATCAACCGGCACCACGGCCGTGGACTGGCTGGCGCCAACTGACGAGCTAATGCAAACACTACGCCAGAATTCAACGACCCAGCGAATCTGTTACCACTCGATGAGCTGATCCAGGGCGTTTGTCTCCCGTTTATTCTGTTGCCAATGGAGCAACCAACCATGTTAAGACGACAACCAAGCACTCTTTTCGGACTACTGCTCATATTCCTGATGGCAGCCTGCACCCCAGCAACAACCACCG
>DASRZI010000453.1:0-3818 GCA_035686605.1 Candidatus Zixiibacteriota bacterium | reverse complement strand
ATAACGTTGCAGATCAGATCCTACGGTTCTTCTAAAAAACGCTAATTGTTAAAGGATTCTACCACGAGTAGAATGACATCACGGACACGACCCCCGTCTGTAGGGTTCACATCCGTGAGGTCGTTGGTTCGAGTCCAATCGCGCCCCCTAATCACTCTATCGAGCGAACCATTCGGTCTAGTCCCCTATTTCCTTCGTGAAGGCGGTTTGTCAATCTGACGAATTGCCACTGATTCCAATAATCCTCCGCTATTATGACATCGTGCGTCATCGTTTAAGCCGAGTCGAGCCGAGACCACGTAGAATTTTTCCTCATTGCGACACAGACTACTGGAACGCAATCACTAACAACAGAGCTATGCCCGCCAGCACAAATATCCCCCACGAAAATACCAGCCGGCTGCCGCGAAAGGTGAGTTGGCGTGGTAAGAACCCATCCCCGGCCTGCAAAGCCGCCAGCCGAGGGAAGTCAGCAAAGCTGGTGTTGGCCGCCATAATAAGAATGACCGTCGTACTGACAAGCGTCAGCAGATATAAAAGGCCATCTCCATAGACCGTGCGCGCAATCTGCGAAATTACCGTTTCCGCTTCGCTGGGTCGGGCATCGACTGCCCGGGCCAGGAATGTAATACCGATGAATAATGTCATCAGGATGCCGCTCATTGCTAGCAAGGTATTAGCGGCGTTGCGCGAACGCGGCTCTTTGAAAGCTGGAATCCCATTAGAAATTGCCTCCACGCCGGTGAGGGCGGTGCAGCCACTACTGAAAGCCCGTAAGATAATAAACAGGGTTAGTGGCTGCAAAGAATCAGTCACCATTTCCACGCCGGTGACCTGCCCCAGCGTGCCGGTGACCAAGCGAAACGCGCCTGCGCCCAGCAGCAAAAACGCCAGTCCCAAGAAGAAGTAGGTGGGCATGGCAAAAGCGCTACTAGACTCTTTGACACCGCGTAGATTGATGACAGTCATGATCAGGATCATCATCACTGCCAGATCGACACGATATGGGTGCAGCGCCGGGAATGCAGAAGTAATCTGAGCCACGCCAGAAGAGATGGAGACAGCAACTGTGAGAATGTAGTCAGTGAGCAAGGCAGCTCCGGCAGTTAGTGCGGGCAGCTCGCCCAGGTTATCACGGGCAACAATGTACGCTCCACCGCCACCGGGATAGGCAAAAATAGTCTGACGGTAGGAGATGGTAAGCACGACCAGCAGCACCGAGATTGCTACTGCGATGGGAATTGAGAGGTAAAAGTAAGCAGCTCCGGTTAAGGCCAGGATCACCAGGATTTCTTCAGTGGCATAGGCAACTGATGACAGCGCGTCAGAGGCGAAGACGGCTAACGCTGGAATTTTACCAATAACCTGGTGGGGGGCAGCAGCTGTATCCAGCGGTCGCCCTAACAATATTTTAGAAAAAGAATGGCGGGTTGTCGTCATGATAGCAAATCCTGAAATTTACGAAACTTGCTGCCCAAAAACGCAGATTCCCAGAAATATATGAAGTCGTTATACATTGGTAATAGAAAAACTCACTGGCGGTTGGATGAATTCCATCGCAGAGCGGCATGTCAAAGGACAGCTGCGGGCTTTATTTTGATTGAATAATCGTATAAATTTTCCTGCGGCATAATAGTGGGAAGGCTGTCGCAGATCCTTGTGCTGTTTGAGGACGGCGCCATGGAGAACCAGGAGTATGGGGGAGCCTTCGATGGCCAGGCGCAACCGCGGCCATCGAAGCCGTAAACGCGCCACAAGGGCGTTCACCAGCAGCACCAACGCTGCCAGCAGCCCGCCAGCCAAGGATGTATCCAGACCGACCATCGCGTTTTGCACGGCATTGGCGATGAGCAGCAGCAGTACCAGATCGAAGATGGTCATTTGCCCCATCTCTCGTTTACCGGCTAGCCGCATGCCCACTAGCACAACGAAATAGACGACGGCCGTTCGCTGCGCAATGTTCCAGGCACGAATCGCAAACGATAGCATAGTCTCTTACTCCATTTCTATAGTCAGTTATGGCGAGATGATACCTACGTTAAAGTCAGTACCTTCCCAGCGCTTTGCTTCCAGCCAGTAAAATGTAAAGACGACAGCTGTTCCCGGTGCGGTTCTTTCTGTTGGTAAATCGACCAGATGCACGCCAAGCTTCGTATCAATCGACTCCACATCATGAATAGTTCGCCAGCCATCAACACTCCAATGAACTGACACCGGAGCTAACAATTCCAAGCGCAGCATCTGACTGGCGGGCATAGAACGGCATTTGTGATTAAAACGCCAGACGGTATAAGGTGAGTGTCTGTTTTCCACCTGGTATCGCTGTACTGGCTGGGGAGGCATATCGAATACACGTCCCTCGATAAGTGAGCGATACAGCTTTAAGTACTCGGCGTGTGCCCACACTAAAGGCATGGCTGCACCGGTGGGGCCACCGAAGAACAGTTCTTTTTCCGGAATGTTGCCAGTATCCCACACTTGTTCCGGAATCAACCCACTCTGGCCGGCAAATGATGTCATTGCCTCCAGCAGATATTGTGCCTGCTGCTGGTTACCACCAGCCAATTCATAATGTCCACGCTCGCCAGTGAGCAAGGGCCAGCCACGACCAATACCCGTGCCATCAAAAGGAGACCCATCTTCATGTTCGCCATACCCATCTTCGTTGTAACGATGCCAGGCCGGTCCGAACGGTGTTTCAACCTTCAGCAATGCGTCAATCACCTTTACGGTGTTGACTATACGCGGGTCATTAGCTGATCGAAGCCCAAAACGAACCAACGCCAGGGCATCTGCACTAATTATGTGAATAGCTGGCGCATTGGTTTCACCTGGCGGCCGATTCTTGATAGGCACAAAGCCTTTCTCCAATGATGCGGCCTCACCGGTATCAGGTGGAGCAATACGCACATAATAGCCATCAACGCCCACCGTTTGCGCCAGGTCTGTGCCGGTGACGTAGGTCCATGATTCGATACTGGCATTCCAGGTATCGGCCGTCTGTCGCAAATAGGTTGCGATCCCGGGATACTCTTCCCGTTCCGCCAAATCAGCCGCCGCCAGAAGCGCAGCTATCTCCACCGCCAATGTGAAAGGAGAATAGCCGGGATCTTCTTCCCAGCGATCCTGCTCTGTTACCGGTCCATTGCGTACCAGATAAGCAGCCGCTTTGCGAACCATTGGCCAAAAAAGGGAGGCTTCAGCCACCGTGATGGCTTTATTGCACCAAGCCAGATCGAGCAGCAGAATTGGAAAGGCTGTTTCATCCATTTGGATGCCACTCCAGTATGGGGTACCGTCAAGCCACATGTTCTGTAGCCAATGACCGTCCGCTTTCTGAGTTGATTCCAGATAGCTGAGGACGCGTCGGGCATCTTCGTGTGCCCCCGCGGCAAGGAGTCCTCCTGCGGCTTCCGCCAGGTCTCGCGGCCAGACGAGATGGTAACCACCAAGATCTTCATCTCCCTTGTTAAAACCCCAGGGAATGGAAAGACTGGCGATAAAGGCGCCAGGGAACTGTTTTGATTCATGGGTCTTCAAGACCGCTGTACTGACACGAAAGAGATCGGGCACATTGGGGACAACAGCTGGAATGGATCGCAGCGATTCTTGCCACGCCTGCCAGTCCTCCACGTAGCCGCCCAAGATGGTGTCGAAATCGGCCTCCAGGCTGAACAGCGCTCGGCGCCCGGCTTCCGCCGGACTCGAACCAAAGGCAAGTGACAGAACAATAGGTTGTCCCTCGCGTAGGTCTAGTTCACCAGTCAAGGCAACATTGCCATATTCCGCTCGCGAGTAGGTCCAAGCCATGCGCTTGT
>DASRZI010000452.1:0-13530 GCA_035686605.1 Candidatus Zixiibacteriota bacterium | reverse complement strand
TTAGTTCGGGTTTCTGTTTTAACCTCATATAGAAGCGTTTTGCTTTGGCCGCAGGAGTACGGGACTGTCTGACGTAGAGTGCGCCGCCTCCAATTGCCACCATCCCGATGAAAAACGCAGCTAGGATTTCCAGCAAAATTGGGGAAGGTGGAATAACTGCTGGTCCAGCTGACGGCTCGACTACCGAACTGTGCGATCCGTCATCATATTGGAACCGGTACCGGACTTCGGGGGAGTCTTCGGGCGGATCAATGGGCCAGAACAGTGTGCTTGTCCCTCCGATTGCAGTCCTCTTACCCTGAAGTATCCATTCCTCTTCATCCGAATCGTACAGTTCAAGACCAACCGTAACCGGGTCATTTTCAACATCTATGACAGATACACTGATGCTATAATTTCCTTCACTGACATCAGTTTGGGGGTTTACCAGTAAAGGAGGTCTATTCGCCTGGGATTGGAATAGCTGAACAACGCCGTTGTCAGTGATGGCGACCAGATCTGCTTGCAGATTTGGCTCCTGGCGCACTGCCGAAACTGCGGCAACTTCACTATCTAGATTGAGCTCATCCCAAATCTTGTCCCCATCGCCGGTAATCAGTTTGACGCCGCCTTCCCGGTTGCCAGCGGCGATGTCAGCCTGAACATTGCCATCGAGATCCCCCCAATAGAGACTGGTAATACGACCGGGATCAGGGTTGCGCCACAAGATTTCACCGTCAACGTCGATCCGCAATAGCTGCTCGTCATCAGTTCCAACAAGAACGGAGTTGTCGGCGGGAATCGAAGCGACCGGCACTCCGGGAAGATCAACCTGCCATAATTGGTTTCCTTTAGTGCTGATGCCGCGAATGGTGCCGTCTTCAACAGCTACCAAAAGTATTGGTTTAAATTCAGGATCCCGGGTTAGATCGAAGATATCGACGATTTCGTCCAGATATTCGGCAATTCGTACATAGCCGGTGCCCTTATTGTCAAATCGTTCGATCTTGTTTGCGCCCGTCCCGGCAAGTATATCGACACCTTGTTCATCAATAGACAAAGTCAGGGTATCTACACTTGCATTAATCGTGGAGCGCCAAAACTCATCACCGGCTAGCGAAAAGGTGACGATGTGTCCATCCGACGTGCCAACGATAATTTCTAGTGGTCCGCTGCGGTTAATATCGCCAACGGCTAACGCTGTAATGGTTGAAGGGAGAGACTTGGACCAAAGTTGGTTGCCGTCGGAATCCAACAATTCCAACCATCCTTCAAAGGCAGCGACTCCCTCATCACTGATTGTACTGTCGTTGTGAATGGCCACGATGTTTATTCGAGAATCTTCTCCGGATTCGGCCACGGCAATATCGCTGACGCTACCCCCAAGTTCGGCAGCCCAAATGAGGCTGCCATTGTTCTTCAGAGCGTGAAGCGCACCTCCTTCTGTTCCAATCAGAATTTCCTGTTCAGGGTCCTGATCGATATTGGTGACCAGGAATGCTTGAGGGCCCGCTCCCAATCTATAGTCCCACGCACTTGAGTACCTGCGCGCTCCAATTCCGGGATCGAGTAATTCGGCGGTAGCAAATCCTGCAAGAAAAAGTTCATTGATACCATCATGGTTTACATCAACCAAACTCGATAGGGCTGCATTGTCAACAGCTGGATATGAAGGCTCAAGACGCCTGCCTTCTCCATCGAGCAGAAATATGTCTGTTGCTTCGCTAGTTCCATCGGTTTGTCCTATCAATACAGCCAGGGAAACTGGATTTGAATCGGACTGAAAATTTGAAGTCGAGGAAATTGACAAGATTGGTCGGTCCGGCGAATCGCTATAAGTACCTTCCCAGATTCTTCTTCCTAGTTCGTCATAGGCGATTAGCTTTCCCACCGACGTGCCGACGACAAGAGCTGGTGTACCATCGAGTAAGGTGGCTTCCAGCGAAGTAATAGGTTTGTTCGGTGAACGGTACGGCCAGCGCCGTTCACCGTCGATCGTGTAGAGGTGAACCCGGTTTAGAGAAGTTGCCAAGGCAATCTCCAGCGGCTTTTCAGGATCGAATTCGACGATGGTCATCTCACTGCCCGTCCCACTGTACGAACGCTCCCAAATGAGCTCTCCGGCTGGATTCAACAAGGCCAGCTTGCTAAAACCTTCATCGGTAAAGTAGCTATAAATAATCTCGTCCTGACCGTCGCGATCAAGGTCGGCCGAATGAAGCAAGAGTTGGGCGTTCTGGGAGTTCACATCTGCGAATGTATATTGCCAAATAATCCTTGCCTTGTCGTCGAGTTTCCGCAGTTCTCCAGAAGTTAGCGCCACAAGAATGTTTTCAAATTCTCCAGAAGATCCATGGATTGGTCTGGCTGCTGCTGGTTTCTCTCTAAGTGCTGAGTTGATTATTTCATTTCCATCTTTATCGAGGACTATGAGACCATTTTCCGTAAGGAGTAAGATTTCACGGCCTGGCTCCAAATTACTCTCAATATCAACAGTAGATACACTAACTATTGTTGATTCGGCAGTATAGGGAACAGGCCACCTGGCGATCCCGTCGGCTCCAACGACTATTACATCTCCATCACCAGAGACGATGACGAAGTCCTCGATCCCGTCCAAATCAATATCTGAAATGTCGATCCAGCTTAATCTATCGGGAGCATCATATCGCCAGTAAACAGATGAGGATGACTGGGCCAAAGATGTCTGATGGCTCGTGAGAATGACGATTACGGCGAGGATGGAGGCTGCAAGCAACCACCGGAGCAGCCCTAATCTTCTGATCAAACCGCCGAGATGGTTAGGCTTCCGGCTCTCTAAGAGCATACCCCACACCGCGTTCACTGATGATCCATTTGTCGAAGGGATCGATTGCTCTGCGGAGACGCTTTATCAGCGTCTTGAGCCGGTCTGGATCATCGAGTAGTTCATCTCCCCATACCGCTATCTCTAAATCGGAACCTGGCACCACCTGACCAGATTGATTGCCAAGACGCGAGAGCAAATCAAATTGAGATGTTGTCAGGTTTATTTCGTGACCATCAGCATGCACTTGGTGTCTCTGTTGATCTATCACAAATGGTCCTGCCTGGATGATACCTTGAACGTATTGCCTGCGAACGAATCGTTTAAGGATCTCGCTTGTGTAAACATACCCATCGTCAGCTCGCTCAACCAGGCACTGCTGCTCAAGTTGGCGCATCGGGTCCACCGGACCATTCAAGATAGCCAGGCAATACTGCTCCTCGGATGAAAGAATATGCCACAGGTAGCCGAGATGAGAGTCTGATTCGATTTCAATCGCGGTGTCCAGATCCTGGTATGAGTCCTGGGATTCTCCAATGCGGCTTTCTGCGACTGCGGTGTACGCGTGGTAACCGGCAATATGCAGAAAAAAGGGATGGGAGCCGACAAGTCCAATTAGGTACTCACAGAGCTCAGCAGAGAACTCAATTCCTGTTTCCTCCAAGCGCTTTTCAAACAAATCGAGAGCTTCCTGGTGGGAAAACAATCCCAGCGACAGGGTGACAAAGATATTGAAAAAGGGAGAGCTAAGAATCTCTTCGTCAGCGGTGATGTCGAAAAGTGGGCGCTGGCTGGCTGTCAGGTAAGCGAGCCCGTATTTTGTCGTTAAACCTCGCAGTCGAGCAAAGAAATAGGGTGTTAATCTTTTATTTGCTGCGAGCAACTCAAACTCGTCGAGAAGGACAATAACTGATGAGCCGGATCGGAATAATTCACCCAGGATGATGTCAAGCGAGCGATAAGTGCCTGGTCGCTCAACTCCCGATGGCACATTGCTTTTCATGCCATTGGCGTCCATGATGCTTGTCATGAGGGCTTCATATACTTCTTCAGGAGGCGACCCACCCAGTTCCTGGCAATCCACCAGAGCAACAATGGTTCTATCTGACGTAATACCTGCCTGCTGGCGAGTCGAAGGTCGCTTCAAGTGGAGAAGAAGGGAGCTCTTTCCAATCCGGCGCGGGCCAACAATAGAGACGCTTTGCCCACTGCGAAAAAGACCCAGGATCTGGCCAATCTGATCCTCGCGGCCATGAAATTCCTCCGCCCGTCTAATCGCTCCACGATGGAAGAATGGATTGTATATACTCATATCGCTATTCTATTACGTACCGAGAGAATCGTGAAGCAAGGAACTCGTTAATTTAGAGAGGTATAACAATTGTGGTCTTAAGATGAGTGAACTCTATCCTGGATAAACCGGTAGAGTACGCCCAGTACGGTGGCTGGTTCGGTATCCACTTCCTTATCAAAGCGCTGCACACTTTTGCTTCTACTCAGGTGGAGGAACCGCCGAGCCCGTGTGATTCCGACGTAAAGCAGCCGGAGTCTTTCACAAATAACTTCTATGTGAGCGGTCTCAGTTGCTGTTCTCCCTGCAAAAAGGCCAGCGTCGCCTTCCATCAGTTGACGCAGCTGGGCGATAGCCTCAGCCGAAGGATCTCCTCCCGAAGGCATACGGATCCCCAGAAAATGTGCTTCAAGTCCACCAGGGATCCAGCCGCCATCGATCCCAACTAAGAAGACTGCATCCCATTCCATACCTTTAGCGCCATGCTGGGTTGCTAACGTTATACGCCCAGGTTCTGGCTTATAGCCCGAACTATCGCTCGTATTGATGGAGATGGAATGACTGCCGCGGGCAACATCATTCAACTGGGCGCATATCTCGGGCAGACGCCACTCCGGATGTATATCAAGCCAAGACCTGGCTGCGCCCGCCAGCTGGTAGGCAATAGCCAGGTCCATATCCTGGCTGCGATATGTTTGGCCATTCATCCCTGAATATAATTCATCCGCCAATGTTAGAATCAGATCGTCGAATGCCAACAGCCTGAGATCGAAAAGCGAGCGCAAATATGATGCGAACCCTGCCAGGTATCTCAGTTCATGTTCATTGGCGATATGCTGGGGAAGGGCCGATTCCAGATCGCCATCGACGGAGGCAAACAAAAACGCCTCGGCCTTATGAACGCTCAGGAGAATGGTCTTGATTCGCTCTGGACTTTCCTCTTCCGAGAGCACGGAAGGAAGGGCAACGATTGGATGCTCCAGCTCTCGGAGCGTCGTATATGTTTCTGACAGCGCCTTCCTGTCGTGAGGATTTACCAGCAAAGATAGGACAGCTGTGAGCGAAGCCGCAATTTCCTTCACCTGGTTGTTTCTTCTAAGCTGATTATCGTAGTCAGCTCCTCGTTCATCCAGCCGCCTTGCCATCTCGAATCCCAAATTGTGCGTTGGCACCAGAATGGCAAGAGTGTGGTCTGGGTGTTCAAGGGCATAATCCGCAGCGGCTTTCGCAACCTGAGGTAGTTCTTCCTCCTCACGCCGCTCGTAAACCCTGATTTGTATCGACGCTTCGTTATCCGGAGGATTTGGCTGACTATCTCCTTCCGGCGTAGGCAGAATCATCTGACGTCGAAACGCGTTGGTTCTAACTTCTGGAACCGGGTGGTCATCGCAAACCCAGCTAACCAGATTGTTTGCCGCTTCGAAGATGATGGAGGCATTCCTTCCAGAGTGGGGAAGGGGAAGAGTTGTAACATCGTTGTGGTCGAGGAAATCACTAAATCTTTTCGGATGGGCAGAAGTAAATGAGCTGGTAATGGCCTGGTTTGGATCACCAACTCGAACCCAGTTGCCATTTTCACCAGTAATGAGATCGAGGAGGTGTTCCTGCAACGGGACGCTATCTTGTGCTTCGTCCTCCAAGATGTAGGGCCATCTTTGCCTAAGAGTCGATATCGACTCCTTTCTTGAGAGCAAGGTATTTGATGCTTGCCAAATCAGGTCATCGAAGTCCATCGCTGACTGCCGGATTAAAGCCGCCTGATAAAGACCGTATATCTCGGAGAGCATGCCCAGGAGTGGTATTTCCATCACCCTGTATTCGCCCCGTTCCTCGGCAAGTTCTGAAAAGGATCGTAGAGGCTTTGACAGCTCGGTTCTATCTTTGCGGAGCAGATCAAGTACCATCGACGGCGTATACCGGCTGTTTTTTGCTTCTCGAATGAAGTCACCTGAGATCTTCTGTATTCGGTTTTGCCATCGAACATGTTCTTGTGGACTGCTGTCTGTAAGCAGGCTGCTCCACAGTTCTGGGTTATTTTCGACCCAGGTTGAGACCGCGAGGGCGATGAAATTGCTCGACTCACTCTCGTCGGTTATCAGCAGATTCTCGAAGTTCCCATTACCCCCTCCGGCAGCATCTTTCACTATCTCTAATGCCAGGCTGTGGAGCGTCCGGACCTCGAATCCAAAGGGAAGCATCTTTTTATCCGCCAGCTTGTTGCGGATACTGGCACGGAATGTTTCAACGCTCGCATTCATATAGGTGACGACTAATACCTGCTGCCCGGCCTCAGCGTTGACGAAGCCTTCAGAGAGTAATTTCGTCGCCAGGTGGGACAATATGAACGTCTTTCCGCTGCCCGGGACTGCGCTAACTGCCATCCGGCCGTTGGTATATTCGAGGATCTTTTCTTGAGTGCTACGAAAACGCATCGGACTGAGTATACCAAAAAGGAGCACCTTCTGTTGCGGCAAACCCTCGGATGGTATCATTGTCTGCTGCTCAATCTGCTGTTTATCACGCGACTTAATCTTCGGCTTTACCGGCTGAATAGCCTGTGTGTCATAATCATAAGAAGCTAACTGGAGATCCTGCTTTGAACCGAAGTACGGCTATCCGTGCACGTAACCGAATGACGATCTTGGCCGGTTTCCTGGTCTTCATATCGATCTTCTTGTTATCGTTTGATACGGCTATCATCCAAGAAAACAACCAAAATGATCCCAGATTTGGAGTCGCCGAAGCCTTTTGGTCCCCAGAAGAAGCGGCAGAGTTAGGCGTGGGATGGGAACGAATTCTTTTCTATTGGAGAGAAATCCAGCCACAAGGCCCCGATGATTGGAACACCCTCCACGTGCGCGAAGAATGGCTGGACGATGCCGAAAGAAACGACCGTGAGGTTGTCGGATTACTCAAAAATACCGCTCCCTGGGCTTCCGAGGATGGCACCGAAGCTGGAGTACCGGTCGGTCTGGATCTACCCATAGACGACCCGGACAACTACTGGGCAAATTATGCCCGGCGGATAGCCCAGTATTATGGTCCGCTCAACGTTCACAATTGGATTATCTGGAATGAACCCGAGATTACATCCGACACATATGGCTTCGAGTTCGCCGGTTCTGTTGAGGAGTATTATCGACTTCTAAAGGTTGCCTATCAGGTTATCAAGGAAGAGGATCCGCAGGCTACTATACACCTAGCAGGTGTTACCTGGTGGCATGACCAGACCTTTCTCCGCCGTCTCTTCGAGGTGGCATTAGCTGACCCGGAAGCCGGCGAGAACGACTGGTTTTTCGATGTGATCTCACTCCACATCTATTTTCGACCAGAGACTGTTTACTCCATTATCCAGGAAGTACAAGCCTTGCAGGACGCCTATGGGATCGACAAACCCATTTGGTTAAATGAAACGAACGCACCTCCTAACAGAGATCCGCTCTGGCCCGTTGACCGACCGGCGTTTACAGTAGACCTCGATCAGCAGGCCTGGTTTATCGCTCAAGCGACAGCTCTGGCGTTTTCAGCCGGAACGGAGCGTATCGCCATCTACAAACTGGCCGATGTGATGCTTCCGGAAGGCGCCGAATCTTTCGGTTTATTGCGACAAGACTCAAGTCGCCGACCAGCATACGCTGCCTATGCGACAGCAATTGAGTACCTCGACAACTTCAGCCAGGTGACACTAAAACAGCATCCACATTATTACGTCGCGACGTTTTCAAGCCCTGGTTTCATTACCAGGGTTGCTTGGGCAAGAACCGTACAAGAGGTGACATTGCGGTTCCCAGCTCTTTCAGATGAAGCAACGTTGGTAGACGTCACCGGTAATTCGGCAACCATAACCGGCGAAGACGGCGAGTATTTGATCGCCCTGCAGCCTGCGGTATGTCACGATGACTGTCTTATTGGGGGAGCGCCGGTTTACATTGTAGAAGAGTATGAAGTTGACGATATTCTTCAGATTGAAACAGCTATCGCGTTTAGTGGTGTTGAACCGACCCTGGTCGCACTTTCAACTGCTACCCGCTTCCTAACTTCCACTCCGGTCCCTACTTTCACCTCAATAGCTACTACTTCGTCGACACCGACAACCTCGCCTCTGCCATCGCCTTCTCCTACTGAAACGCAAGAACCGCAGATTAATGTAACGATTGAGGCATCCGATAATGACCAGGATGAAGATCCTCTGGCGATCCCTTCTTCAGCACCAGCGAATACCCCTAGTGAAAGCCCGCCTTCTCAGACCGATGCGATTAATACAGCCGAAGAAGATATTCCAGGTACCAAATTGGACGATTATTTGGGTATCATCTTCTTATTGGTGGCGATGCTGCTGCTTGCCTTCTTAGTAATCTTCATCAACAGGCGTCGTACTTAGGCTGTCGAAGACCTTCGCACCTGGTAAGTAGATACAGATTACTAGTGGTATGTGTCGCTGTGAGGAAAGCCGTTTTGTCGTGTCTTCCAGGCCGGAAATCGTTACTAACCCGGGGGGATTAGTTGACGAATACTTTGTAACTGCAGTCTTTCAGGATGCAATCGTAGCGAGGTAATGCTTTGTTAGATTTTTGCGAGACCAGTGTGCTACTCTCTATTTGGGTGAGAAGTCGAAGAAGGAGTAGGCAATTGGTCAGTCAAAGCAACAACAAAAGAAGTCAGAATCTTATAATTAGCGTTAAGTATGGCTTCGCTAATAGGCATTAGCTTTAGAAAAGCTGAGAGCTAATCCTATGAAATCATGGTCATGTAACATGCTTTGACGATAGTTTGTTCGTGCCAAATCGACCCAAAATACCTTGACGGATACTGCACAATCTACGCCAAAAGTGACATCGGCTATTGATCGTTTCCTGGCAAATTCTCCCCTTAGACTCGATTACAGCGCATGGTTAGACATCGCCCGATGTGCTAAACGAAATATCAGTCGCATTAGTTGAGCCTGGGCAGCGTTTGACACGCGGCGTGTGCCGTGTCTGGATGATTATGGAGTGTTCTGCTCGGAGCATTGAAACACGCCAAACACGGCGCAACCTCAATTCATAAGTTCTACGGGTGGATTGGCTGGGGTTGGTATTTCATCACCTACGGAATCTGCCGGCGGTATGGGGCCATCGGGCAGCGGTCGGCTACTCATGGACAGGTAGGGTCGAATGAGCTTGATAATCGCAAGAACCACTCGGGTGACTTCTATGGTCAAGCGTATCAGGTATATAGTGCCTTTGACTTGCTGAGCCAGCGTCATCGGTGGACAGATCAATTCATCTGTTTGTGAAAGCCCTGCGTCATTTTTCTGGCTCATTTTCTCGCTCCTAGTCTCTCCAGTCAGGCTAATACTACCAGCGACACAGCCATGAGTAAAGCTCATCTGGCTATGTAAACAGTATCAGAATCAAAGAGGGCAGTTGACACGCAACCACCGAATTTATAAACCAGCCCGACGAATCTGCCGTCTCAGCGGTCGCTGGAAGGGAGTTTGTCGGAAATGCTACGAGAATGACATGAGCAGATCTTGACGACCAATGGGAGCGTACAGGTGGCCCAAGATGGCGTTCGAGACGCCGTCAGTTGAGGCTTGTTTAGAACAGTGGTGGTCCTTTTGTTGGCAGGGCTGCAATTTCTCGTTATCTGGGCGAGCTATGACCCGATACGCTTGCCTACAGCCCAGAATCCCTTTCTCATGATTAGGGAGAGCAAATCGTGTTATGCTAGTGAAAGCGTATGCTGTAATGTCAATTCTTCCGTCGTTGACATCTTATGGAGGCTGGTGGTAAGTCGGGATCGGACTTCTTTCCAGAGTTAAGCGACGATCCTAAGATACTAGCATTCAGAGATCTAGGAGTACAAGTTTGCAGATTGGATCAATAAGCTGGCTTCGCACCAAGAGTTCGAGTGATTTGTGCGTCTATTTACAACCACTGAGCCGTTCAGTACAATCTTATCGACTCGGCTCCCGAAGGATCGAGTTCGAAAACGATATCGTCTGAGATTCGTCGAACCGTAACATCAGCCAATGAGGTAGTCGTCGATGAGTGATCTGATAGGCAAAACGCTTGGCAAATACCAGATCGTCGTGCGTGTAGGGCGGGGAGGAATGGCTCGAGTATACAAGGCCTATCAGGCGAGCCTGGACCGCTATGTCGCCCTGAAAGTACTCCACAGCCACCTGGCTGAGGAAGACGATTTCATCCAAAGGTTTGAAAGAGAAGCCACCGCCGTTGCTCGACTACGACACCCGAATATCGTCCAGGTTTATGACTACGACAAGCAAGATGATCTCTACTACATCGTCATGGAGTTCATTGATGGTCCCACTCTAAAGGCTGAACTTACTGAACGTCGGAGACGCGATACTGACGACGGCGAGAATCTTTTCACCTTGGACGAGATATCAAGAATAGTCGGTACACTTGGCAACGCCATCGACTACGCTCACTCGAGAGGCATGATTCATCGAGATCTGAAACCAGGCAACATCATGTTCACGCCTGATGGGGAAGTGCTGCTTACCGACTTCGGGTTGGCCCGGATGGTGTACGCGAAACAGCAATCGAAGACCGGCGCCTTATCTGGAACACCTGCCTACATGTCGCCAGAACAGGTTCAGGGAACGAGAGTGGATTCTCGTTCAGATACATACTCTCTCGGAGTCATCACATACGAGCTTTTTACCGGGCGAGTGCCCTTCGAGGCCGAGACATCATATGCCATTATGAGTAAGCATGTCACTGATCCGGTACCAAATCCAAGTGAATTTAATGCCTCAATTGACCATGATGTAGTGGATGTGCTGCTCACGGCATTGAATAAAGACCCAGATGAACGATTCCAGAGTGCAGGCGAATTTTCTGCAGCTCTATTGGAAAGCATCGGAGAGTCACCTGAACTCCAGAAAAGAGTTCCTCAGTTTGTGCCGATAGCGACGTCGGCCGACAGCCAGGAAGCTTCACCAGTCTCCACTTACGCGGGCTCCACACCCATGAGCCGGGTCTTGGAATCCAGCCCATATCGCGGCTTATATGCTTTTAGAGAAGAGGATGCTCCGTACTTCTTTGGTCGAGAGATATTTACCGAGCGGCTCGTCAACACCGTGACCAGCCGCCATATGGCGGCGGTGATCGGACCATCAGGAAGCGGCAAGTCCTCCGTTGTCTTTGCTGGTCTTCTGCCTACGATAAGAGAGAGAAGCGATTGGAGTGTTCTCTCGATCCGTCCCGGCAGCCGCCCCTTTCACGCCTTGGCCGAAGTCCTCGTCAGCGAAATGAATGGACATCTTGGGGAGACCGATCGGCTTCTCGAAATCAAAAAGCTTGGCCAGGCTCTTAAGGATGGTCAGCTTGATCTCGATGATATCCTCGACAGGCTCGCGAAATCACGAGGCGATGGCAATCGCCAACTGCTGGTGGTTGACCAATTTGAGGAGTTATACACGCTTTGTACCGACGAGAAGATCCGGCGTTCATACCCCAATGTGCTGTTCCAAGCGATTTCTGCTAGCCGAAACCGGGATGATTTTGATTTCACGCTTGTCCTGACCCTAAGAGCGGACTTCATGGGCCAGGCTTTGGCGAACCGGCCCTTCGCTGACGCTCTTCAGGATTCAGATATAAAGCTTGGACCGATGACCAGGGCGGAGCTAGGGAGAGCCATTGAAAGCCCAGCGGGAAAGAAAGATGTCATCTTCGAGGCGGGCCTCGTAGATAGAATTCTCGATGATGTGGGTGATGAACCAGGAAATCTACCTCTTCTTGAATTCGCACTAACGCTGCTATGGGAACGAAGAGCTGGAAGACGCCTGACCCATTCCGCGTACGATGCTATAGGACGTGTCGAGGGATCGCTGGCTCGATACGCGGACGAGGTATATGAGCAGCTTAGCGTCACACAGCAGATCCGCACTCGTCACGTCTTCACCCAGATGGTAAGGCCAGGAGAAGGGACGGAGGACACTCGCCGGCTGGCAACCAGAAGCGAACTTGGCGAAGATGACTGGCTGCTGGCTCAACAGCTTGCAGACGCACGACTCACGGTCACCGGTCTAACTCCAGAAGGAGCGGAAACGGTTGAGATCGTTCATGAAGCCCTCATCCGTGGCTGGGGAAGGTTGCGGGAATGGATGAACGAGGAGCGAGCCTTCCGCACTTGGCAAGAAAGGCTGCGAGTTTCCTTGCGCCAGTGGGAGGATAGTGACAGAGATGAAGGCGCCCTACTTCGAGGTGTGCCACTAGGCGAGGCTGAAGAATGGCTGCTGCGGCAGCAGTACGATCTTGGACAGCATGAAAGGGACTATATTCAGGCGAGCGTCACCCTAAGAGAAGATCAGGCTGCCGAAAGAGAAGCCAGACGTCAAAGAGAACTTGAGTCTGCGATGCAATTAGCAGAAGAACAACGACTGCGAGCTGAAGCAGAGCATCATCGGGCGGAGGTGCAATTTAAATCTACGAGACGTCTACGATTTCTCGCAGGCATTCTGTCAATAGTATTCATAATCGCCGTGGTTGCGGCGATTCTTGCCGTTGGCCAACGACAAGATGCCGAAAGGCAGGCAAATGCCAGGGCGACGGAAGTTATCGTCAGGACTACGGCTGAATCCAATGCTCAGGAAAGTGCAAATCTGGCAGCCACAAGGGCAGACGAAGCCATCATTGCCCAGTCGACGGCAGAAGCAGAGAGGGGACGAGCTAACCAGGAGGCTGCAGATGCTGACATTGCTCGTAGCGAGGCTGAAGTAGAGCGCGATAGGGCCGATGTTCAGGCTGAACTTGCCCTAGCCAGGCAGCTAGCAGCTCAATCGGCTACTCTCCTTGGTCCACAACTTGATCTGGCGCTACTCCTCAGCCTCGAGGCATTTAATATCAACGAATCGGCCGAGACCGTCGGAAGCATCGCCTCAGCTTTGCAAGCCAGTCCAGGAATAATCACCTATCTTCGGGAACATCCAAGCCTCCTACAAAGCGCTGTTTTTAGTCCAGATGGATCACAACTTGCGACCGTTGGATCCGAAGGAAAAGTTCTCCTTTGGGACGTAGCGAACGGGACTCTTCAACGCGAACTGACTGGTCACGATCCCACCCAGCTTGTCAACCGGGCAGCATACAGTCCGGATGGGGAGATCTTAGCGACTGGCAGCGATGATACCGAAATACTCCTGTGGGACGTCGAAACAGGTGAGATTATCCGCCGATTGATTGGACATGACAACTGGATACAGGCCCTGGCATTTAGCCCGGACGGATCGGTCTTGATATCGGGTGGGGGAGATCGCAGCATTCATATTTGGGATCCAGATACTGGGCAGCTGCTAAGAGTCCTTGACGAGCATGCGGGACCCATTTGGGACATTGCTTACAGTGGGGACGGCCAGTATCTGGCATCTGCGGGGGCGGATAATCTGGTCGTGATCTATGATTCAGCCAGTGGTGAAATTCTTCAAACACTCGCAGGACATAATGGT
>DASRZI010000451.1:0-10244 GCA_035686605.1 Candidatus Zixiibacteriota bacterium | reverse complement strand
TCTGCTTGCTTGGCCCCCTACCCACTCCCCAAATCTGCTCACCGATCAAGACTGCGACGGTGAAGATCTTATCGTGATCGGGTCCATCTGAAGAGAGGACCTGATAGCGTGGAGTGATGTTGTACTGTGCTTGAGCCCATATCTGAAATTCGCTCTTCGCGTCCTTGTGCGCAGAAGCGGCGATGATTTCATCCAGGACCGGCGCGATCTGTTTTTGTACCCACTGAGTCACGATTTCAAGACCTTGATCCAGGAAAATCGCCCCAACGAGGGCTTCGAACGCTGCGCAGAGAGTCGGCTCGCGACCACGGCCTCCACTCTCTTCCTCGCCCCGACCAAGACGTATGCATTGACCAATTCCAAGCTGAGTGCCAAAACGTGCCAGTGTCCTGGAACGAACGAGAGCAGCGCGCAGCATCGTCAACTCACCTTCACTCATCTCCGGATCGCGATCGAAAAGGTAGGCCCCGACGATGAAATCCAACACAGCATCGCCCAGAAACTCGAGCCGCTCATTGTCATGAACGGCGATACTGGGATTTTCATTTACATAGGAGCGGTGGGTGAGGGAACGTTGCAGGAGAGAGCGATCAAGAAAATCAATCTGAATTCGCTCTTCAAATCCACTGAGAGCATCTAATTCACTAACCATCGCGTCTAGCTTACCCTTTGAACTCCTTTATGACCAGTACACCGTTATGACCCCCAAATCCGAAGGCGTTATTAAGAGCAACGCGTACCGTTGCAGATCTGGCTACATTCGGTACGTAATCAAGATCGCACTCAGGATCAGGGGTGTCATAGTTGATGGTTGGAGGTAGTACCTGGTCACGAATAGCCAGAATGCAGAAGACAGTCTCTATGGCTCCTGTAGCTCCCATCACATGCCCGGTCATGGATTTTGTTGAGCTAACGGCGACGCGATAGGCATGATCGCCCAAAACCGTCTTGATAGCCTGGGTCTCATTCAAGTCGTTGAGGGCAGTTCCGGTTCCATGAGCGCTAACGTAATCCACCTCAGAAGGATCCATGCCTGCAACTCGCAAGGCGAGCTTGATCGCTCGGGCTGCTCCGGCTCCTCCTTCGGCGGGGGCTGTGATGTGAAAAGCATCAGTCGTTTGCCCGTAACCAACGAGCTCAGCCAGGATGGCAGCGCCGCGTTTCTTAGCGCTCTCCAGATCCTCCATCACCAACATTCCGGCGCCCTCTCCGGCAATCAAGCCATCGCGATTCAGGTCGAAAGGCCGGGGTGTGTTTGAGGAGCGGGGTGATGTCGCGCCCGCCTTCTCGAATCCACCAATCGCTACCGAGGTGATGATTGACTCAGAACCCCCGCAGATCGCTGCGTCGAGCTCGCCGGCGCGAATAGCCTTGAAGGCGTGACCGATGGCATCATTTCCGGCCGCGCACGCTGTGGCAATCGTATTGGATGGACCATGAATTCCATGATCGATAGCCATCAATCCGGCCGCCCCATTTGGCATGATCATGGCTATGGCGAAGGGACTCAATCGACGAGTTCCCTGTTCCTGCCGAACATGCTCCTGCTCAACTAGCGTGCGGATTCCTCCGACCCCAGTCCCGATATAGATTCCAACCCTCTCTCGATTCTCGTCTGTAATCTCCAGACCTGATTCCTGCATAGCCTCAAATCCAGCCACTGTAGCCAATTGCTGAAACCGGTCTCTCCTCCGGGCATCCTTCTTGCCGATAACCAGGATGGGATCAAAATTCTTCACTTCGCATACACCACCAGAAGTATGATCTCCTCTCTCTATAAGAGTGAAATCGCCAATTCCCGGTTGGCCGTTGAGTATTGCGGACCAGGTCTCGTTTACGGTGTGACCCAAGGCTGTAATGAGCCCGGTGCCAGTGATGACCACGCGCCGATAGTTTCGTTGGCTCTTCTCCTGCATTGAGTTTCTCCTTAACTGCTGTTGGCCAAAGCTACCCTACAGCTTGCATGCCATAGACTGGCATCATTTATAACGATGGTACTCGATAAGTCTGAATGCCAAGCGATGATACTCTCGGAACCGAACTCAAAGTTCGATTATATTCGTAGGCGGTTTTCTTTTTTTTAGGTTTCGATAAACGTGCGAACTTCCTGGTAAGAAAACTTTTGGAACATTCTACTAAGGTAGAACACGCACAACCGGCTTTGGTTCCGTAGCCAACTATCGAGGAAGCCATCGAAACGGCGTACTAATTGCCGGCAATCTCTGAAATAGTCACTGTCCTCGCTGTTCAGTTATTCATTTGTCGTCGGGTGCTCTGACGGCTTGAGCCAATGCGGCTGGCGGGAAATAGGCTAAGAGTCTTCAGTCGAAGCCGATCCAGCCGTCAGAGTTGATTCTAGTTCTGTGCCAGTTGACATCTGATCGTGGGTAATCTCCGGTAAAACCTGCTGGGTGCCTGGATAGCGAATATCTCGTCTTTCCTGGCCGAACAATCCAATGACCAATATGACCAACACGGCCACCATTATCACCAGCCACACCCACCACGGGATGCTGACCAGCTTTTCAGATGATTGAAGCGCCTGGGGTCCGAATATAAATCCTGCCCAGAAAGCATTGGGCGGCAAGCTCATCTGACCATCCTTCGAAGGGGACAATAAGGTGAGATCAACCGCACGGCGCGTGACGATGCATTATCTTATTGCGTATCATTTATAACATCAGTTCCCAGGAAACTCATCTTAAAAAGGTCTAATTGTCTTCCACGGTTGGCATATAATCCCCCTCTATCCATATGCTGCTGTCCCTTCCAACTTCTTTCTTCCAAACCGGAACGATCTCTTTCAAGCGGTCGATTCCGTATCGAGCCGCCTCGAAAGCTCCCTGGTCTCGGTGGCCCGCAGCACAGGCCACGACCGTGGTTACCTCTCCGATACTCAGTTTACCGATGCGTTGGATGATGGCAACACCTTTGACCAGCGGCCAGCGTTCCCATATTTCATCCGCGATCTGGGCCATCTTTCCAAGCGCCATTTCCTCGTAGGCCTCATATTCCAGGTGAACGGTACTTTCTGGATGTCCGGTTCGTCTGGTTTGCCCTCGTACTGAGCCTGTAAAGGTAACTACGGCCCCAATATCGGGTGTGGCAAGTTGGCGCTGAATCATCGTTAAATCTACCTCATCGGCCGTAATCGCGAAATAGGTTGGCTTCTGAGAATCGCCTGCACCGCCACTTACAGGTGGGAAAAGAGCCACTTCATCCCCTTTTGCTACCGGTGTTTCTGGGCCAGCATAGGCTTTGTTCACGGCTATAAGTGTGCTAGGTAAAGTCTCAGCAAGGGCTGGGTATGCTTCTTCGATAACTTGCAAAAGCGTCAGGACAGTCGCCGGTTCCTCGATCGATACCTTTATGGAATTTCGACCGGCTCGATCCTTTAGGGTTGCGAAAAGTCGGATTTCTACGTCCATGGGTTATTCCGTAAATAGATCGCTTTCATTCGACAGTTAACTACAGATAGTTAACTCCAGATAGTTGACTTCCGATAGTTAACTCCAGATATTTGGCTACCGATAGTTAGCTTACGATAGCTAGCTTCCGAAAGCTAGCATCCGAAAGTTAGCTCCCGGAAGCCTGCTTTGGACAGCTCAATTCATTTAGAGTCATTCTACTAGAGTTATTCTACTCAGCTATCGGGATTTTGCGGTTGGTGAAGCTACTAAAAAATTGGGTTCCGAAACCGACTACTCTTCACTGATAAAGCTGCCGCTTTTGCCGCCCGTTTTGGCGACCAACCTGATGTTAGAAATCCGCATACCTCGGTCGACCGCTTTAGCCATATCATAGATGGTCAAGGCGGCGACGGCGACGGCCGTAAGCGCTTCCATTTCGATTCCTGTCTTTCCCGTCACCCTGGCGCTAGCCTCAATATCCACCTGATTTTCGCCTTGGTTTGGTGTACAAATGACCTCGACATGCGTTAATGGCAATGGGTGGCACAAGGGTATGAGGTCGCTTGTTCGCTTTGCGGCCATGATCCCGGCTATTTGGGCTACCGAAAAGACGTCTCCCTTTCTCAGATTTCCCTCTATAATAAGTTGAAGTGTCTCTGGCTGCATCTGAACAGAGCCTCGAGCTACTGCAACACGCTCGGTCTCGGGCTTCTGTCCTACATCAACCATCGCAGCCTGCCCGCTAGCGTCAATATGGGATAATTCACTAGACATGAGTAGATTATAGTAAGCAATGGATTCGACAGCCACTTCAGACCGTCGTACTGGTTCTGGCGCGATATTTTTGTCACCCCATCTGGATGACGCGGTTCTCTCTTGCGGCGGAACTATTCATCGCTTAGTTCAAGCCGGAAAGCCTGTGATTGTGGTCTCCGTTATGGCTGGAGATCCACCTCCAGGGGAGCTGTCCACTTTTGCAAAAAGTCTTCACACTCGCTGGCAGCTACCAGATAACACCGTCTCGAAGCGCCGAGCTGAAGACAAAGAGGCATTGGTCGACCTCGGAGCAGATTGGTCGCATTGGCCAATACCGGACTGCATTTACCGGCGGAATGATGTATCAGGTGAATTTCTCTACGCCAGCGAAGATGCCCTCTTCGGCTCTATAAACACGTTCGAGAAGGATCTGATTCACACTCTATCCAGGCAATTGGGCGCGCTGCCTCACTACGATTCGGTCCACGTCCCTCTAGCAGCAGGGGCTCATGTTGACCACTGGCTCACAAGACTGGCTGCTGAAAGGTGGTTAAGTCCCGCTTCGCTCGTGTATTACGAGGAATATCCCTATTCGCGGTCAGAGAACCAGCTCGCGACTGCTTTGGGCGACCTCAGGGAGTGGCGTTCGCACACTGTGAGCCTTACACCGGAGGATGTTGATACGCGAATCCGAGCTATTTCTCGCTATCAGTCACAAATGAGCACATTTTTCGAGGATCTCGCGGATATGGCCGTTCAGGTGCAGGGATACATCAAAGACGTGGGTGGAGAGCGATTCTGGACCGTGCCAGGCCAAGAGACCAGTCATACCAAGGCGGTTGGCTTCTTTTAGTTTATCTGGTCGAAGACCGTATTTCGCCAGTTCAATAAGCTGGGAGGAGTAGAGGAATCACCTGACAGAACCGCAGAACAGGATATATGGGCGATTGCGGCAATTATTTCCGGGCATATAATTGAGAAGACATAATCTATCTTTGAGCATTTATGAGAGCAATTATATGGAAGGCGCAGCTGTTACGGTGACTAATGACCCGGGTACCGTTAGTCTGAATCGCACACCGGCCGGTTTACTAGAAACAGGAACACTTCTACAAGATCGCTACCAGGTCATGGAAATATTGGGGGTTGGTGGCTTCAGTTCCGTCTACCAGGCTCGCGATTTGCGTTTTACCGACGTGACGCGTTTATGCGCGATCAAAGAGATGACGCATCGTGAGAGCTCTGAGAAATCCCATGTACTAGCAGCGAGTTCTTTCCAACGAGAAGCCAGTATCCTTGCCACCCTTAGCCATCCTGCTGTCCCCGATGTGTATGATTTCTTTACCGAGTCGGAACGAAGCTACCTGGTATTGGAGTGCATTGCTGGTAAAGATCTTGAGGCCATTATTGAGGAAAGAACAAAGCCTCATTCTATAAAGACGATTTTGGATTGGGCGATACAGCTGTGTGATGTGCTGGCTTATCTGCATGGCCATGAGCCGGTGCCCGTTATGTTCCGTGATTTAAAACCGTCAAATATCATGGTCGATCCGCGCGGCCGAATCCGACTCATTGACTTCAACATAGCAAAGTCCTTCCAGGGTGACAAGAAAGGGACGACCATCGGAACTGAGGGTTATTCACCGCCGGAGCAGTACCGGGGCGTTGCTAATCCTTCTGGTGATATATATGCCCTTGGGGCAACTTTGCATCACTTGTTGACCCTGCAGGATCCTCGCGATGAGGCGCCTTTCTCATTTCCGGACCGACCAATTCTGGAGTTTTATCCGGACGCCCCAAAGACTCTTGTGGCTATTATCGAAAGATGCCTGGCTTACGAGGCAGCTGATCGATTTCAAGATGCTCTCTCCTTACGTGAGGCACTAAACGACGTCTACAGCGAGATCGGCCCGATGCCGATTACTGCTGTCAGTGCCTCAACTAAGAGGCGAGCCATTTCCGAGCAGCCTGTTTCAGTGCGGAAGCACGATTCTGAAGGACCAGAACCCCTTTGGGCATTTAAGTGCGAGGATGAACTCCGATCCTGTGCCACTGTTGCCATGGGGATGGTCTTCGTCGGTGCATACGATAACAATCTTTATGCCATTAAAACCGACAATGGTCAGTTTGTTTGGAAGTACGCAACCTCTGATAGCATCGCTTCAACTCCCTACATCTATAATAATTCTGTCTTCGTCGGTTCAGCTGATAATCGACTCTACAGCCTTCACCCCGGAAGCGGTAGGCTGAATTGGCAGTTTGCCACTGAGGGACCGATATTTTCATCCCCAAAGGCTGATTATGGCCATGTATTCTTTGGCTCTGACGATGGTCACCTATATGCCGTAAACGTAGCCAACGGCCGAAAAGTGTGGAAAGTGGAAGCTCATAGCATCGTGAGATCGACACCTTGTATAGCAGAGGAGCGTATCTACTTCGGAACTGAAGGTGGTTATTTGTTCTGTGTTGACCTGGCTGGCCGGCTTATCTGGCAATTTCAGGCTAAGCGGTCGATCACCTCGTCTCCCGCGACTGAGGAGGATTTGATCTTCGTGGGTTCCATGGATGCGACCGTTTATGCCATTGACGCAGGTTCAGGCTGGGCCATTTGGCGGTTTCGAGCTCAAAGACCCATCGTCTCGTCACCTGTCGTCGATAATGGTGTTTTGTACATCGGCTCATCGGATAGGCATTTGTACGCCTTGGACCTATATACGGGGCGCAAAATATGGCAATACAGAACCGAAGGACAGATCAGCTCTTCTCCTATGGTCTATGAAGATGCAATCTACTTCGGCTCGACGGATAGATATGTATACAGCCTGACATCGAAGAACGGAAAGCTGAGATGGCGGTTCAAGACCGGCGGCATGGTTATTGCTTCGCCAACAGTCGATAAAGATGTTGTCTATATCGGGTCAACGGACCATCACTTATACGCGATACCAGCATAACGACTTGGAATCGCTTAATAACCAGTTTGTTTAGGTCTTATCTCATAAAAGTAGACGATTTATTTAATTGAATTATTCATATTGGAGAGAAAGTGCGCGATCTACTTGGTAAACTATTTTCAGGACAAAATGGCTCGAATAGATCTGAATCTCCGCTGAATAGTCATTCCAGGACCGACACCGGTATAGAGGCTGAGCAGAATGACGTAGAAGCAGGTGGGGAAGACGAGAATACGATTGAGCAAACAATTGAAATGATGCCTGTTGAGGTCGTTGTTACTCCCGTAGGAGAGAGTAGTGCGGCCGTTTCGGGTGCTGAGTCTCAGGTAACGGAAGATGAGCGGGTGAAGACCAGCCCTCTTGCGCCGACAGCTCTGGATACTCTAACAGGCATCTCGAAACGCACCAACAGCCGAAATGATGGGCGACCTACGCTCCAGGCAGCTCATTGCAGCCATCTGGGCAATCGTCGGACCCGAAACGAAGACTCGACCTTCATGTTCACGGCCGCTTCCGGCGGCCAGGAACCGCTCATACCTTTCGGGCTTTACGTTGTCGCCGACGGGATGGGGGGACATCACGCAGGACATGAGGCCAGCAGAAGTGTGTCATGGCTTGTGGCAAGCACAGTCCTTGAGCGAATCTACCTGCCAATGCTTGAATCCAGTATGTCGAAAAGAATCAGGCAGCAAGAGCCCATATTGGAAGTACTCGTTGACGCTGTGCAGAATGCCAACCTGCAGATTTACAACCCAGAACCAGGTAAGGACAGCGGCACCACTGTCACTACAGGCTTACTGCTTGGGCAGCGTCTTTTCATCGCCCACGTCGGTGACAGTCGTGCGTATATACTGATCGATGATGAACTATCTCTGCTGACAACTGACCACTCATATGTACAACGCCTTCAAGATGCCGGGCAGCTGACTGAGGAGGAAGCAGCCGTACACCCGCAGCGAAACATGTTGTACAAGGCTGTCGGTCAGGGTGGATTGCTCGATATTGACACTTTCACCCGATCGCTGCCAGGAAGCGGCATGCTTGTGCTGTGCAGCGACGGCCTCTGGGGACTGGTTGATGATTCCCAGATCCAGGAAGTGATTACGAGCGATGTTTCGTTGATGAAAATGACCGACAAGCTGGTAAACATGGCTCTTGAAGCCGGTGGGCATGACAACATCTCTGTTGTCCTTGTGGAATTCAGTTTTTAGCTGCCTGCGCCGGAAACGTTCAAGCACCACCAGTTCACGTTTATCGACTTGTATGAAGCGGGGGAGAGCCGAACCTTTTGCTCACTAGATAACTATGGCTACTAACTTGCTCGCCTTAACCATCCAGAGTTCAAGAGAAACAATCGCGTCAAGCGATGATGGCCAACTCCTCTATCTGCTGGTAGACGTAAATCCACCGAGAGAAGATAGCATTGCGCACCTGCCTCGAAACCTATCACTCATTGTCGACAGCAGCACGTCAATGAAGGGAGATCGACTCAGCAGCGTGAAAAATGCCGCCGCTGCCATTATCGAAGGCATCAGTCCAGACGATAAGATCTCGGTGATCTCCTTCAGTGATCGAGCGCAAGTCGTTCTACCTGCAAGTCCTGTTGAGCAGAAGAAGACCCTGATATCGCAAATCAACAGCATCAGGGCGGACGGTGGAACAGAGATTTTTCAGGGATTGGAAGCGGGATTTAAAGAAATCCGAAAGTCCAACTTGGATTCGTACACCAATCACATGATCCTGCTGACGGATGGACATACATACGGCGATACAAAGCAGTGCCTGAATCTGGCACGCGATGCGGCCGAACAGGGCGTCGATATCACGGCATTCGGGATAGGGAATGATTGGAATGATGCGTTTCTCGATAAACTGGTCGTTTTCTCTGGAAGCCAGTCCATTTACATCGAAAAACCATCGCAAGCAATGGGATACCTGCAGGACAAGATTAAGGGTCTTGGCGTCATCTTCGCTTCGACTTTTCGGTTAGTAGATGATTTTCCGGACGGCGTTGAGCTATTGTCAGCCTTCAAAGTTGCTCCATATGCCCAGCTATTTGTTCCAGATGGTCTCGATATTAGATTAGGTGCTATCGAAGCAGAAACGCCTCTCGTCTTGCTATTGGAGTTTCTGGTAGAGGTCGATAAATCGGAAGATGTCTTTCACCTACCAGTTAATTTCCTTTCCGATATTCCTTCAAAACGTGCCCGGGATTATCCTCTTGAGCTTGTGTTTGAGATTCCGACAAGTGGGGAAGAAGCTCCAATGAATCCGCCAGAACAGCTCATAGAGGCAGTCAGGGCGCTCAATCTCTATCGGATGAATGAGCGCATTTGGCGGGACATAGAAGGGGGGGATATTCCACAGGCGACAATGCGGCTGCAACGACTGAGCACACGCTTATTGGAGGCAGGACATTCGGATCTTGCCCTTCAGGCTCAAATCGAGACTGAAAGACTTAAAGCCATGGAGGCCTGGTCAGAATCCGCGCGCAAACAGTTCAAGTTTGGAACACGGTCGCTAATAACCCAGACCTTCAGGCTTAAAGCATGATCGAGCGCCTGTGCCAGGATTGCCATACACCATATAAGCATGGTGCTTTGTTCTGCAGCGAATGCGGCAACAGACTTTTTACGACGGAATACGAGACATGGGTCGATGTTCCGGCCGTGATTGCTGAGCCTAAAACGTTGGTCGTTCCCCAAACAGAACCACAGGTGTTGCCGGGCGAGATCGAGTTTGTTATTCTGAATAGCGAGCGGCATTTAAAGCTCCATTTGGATGATGAAATTTCCATCGGTCGGGCTGATCCTGCTCAAGGTATTAAGCCACAAGTGGACCTGACCGAAGATGATGGCACGCGATTGGGAGTTTCTCGTTTGCACGCCTTCTTGCAGAGTACGGCGAACGGGGTTATGTTAGTTGATTTAGGTAGTACAAATGGTACCCATTTACACGAGGAGAGTCTTGTCCCTCATGAACCTTCTCAGATAAAAAGTGGTGACACTTTCAGGCTAGGTCACCTACAAATTCAGATATTCTTTGAGATGTGAAGTATATTGAGGTAGCTGATGAGTATTTCGGTAATTATGCACTTGACGAACGAGGATCCTGTGGTTGGGGA
>DASRZI010000450.1:0-3789 GCA_035686605.1 Candidatus Zixiibacteriota bacterium | reverse complement strand
GAAGCCCAGGAAGCGGTGGTGAAACGGAGCAGCCTCAACTGGACGATTGTGCGGCCGAGTGGCTTGACAGAAGGCGAACCTACGGGAAGTTATGTCATAGGTGAGAGCATTCAATCCAAGAGTTCGCAGATTGCATGCGCTGATGTCGCCCATGCCATCGTCAAAGAACTAGACGAGGATGCCTATGTTCGCATGGCTGTAACAATAACGAATTAGTAAGGAGTTTAGCGTGGATCCAAATGCCAGTATTATCATGGCGGCAGCATTAATCTTTTACTCCATTGGAGTGTGGGGGGAACGCATACAAGGACGGCTCAAACCCTGGCATCTCGTCTTATTTGTACTCGGACTTATCTGTGATACATGGGGAACCGGATTAATGCTCGATTATGTGGGTGGGTTAACCTTTGATATTCACGGGGTTTCAGGGTTGATTGCCATCATTCTCATGCTCATCCATGCCATATGGGCGGCAGTGGTGCTGGTCAGGAAGGATGAAAAAATGATCATGAACTTCCATAAGTTCAGCGTCGCCGTCTGGCTTATCTGGCTCATCCCCTATTTCAGCCCGATGTTCTTCAATATGGCAACATAATATGGCTGCCCAATGAATATGATCACTGTCGTAATCCTTGGCTTCGTCGTATTGGAATCGACCAATGTCATCGCGCTGTATTTTTTTCCAGGCTCGAAATATGCCAACAGCGTCGGCGTCTTTAAGGCTTGGGAGAAATCGAAGCAGGAGCCGGAGATTCATGACCTCGTCAAGTACCTGGTCAATTGGGTCGCCGGGACGAAGCTCATCTTCCTTCTGTTGCTGATAGTAATCCTCTTCACGGCCGATGACCAAGGTCTGTTCTACACAGGTGCTGCATTGGTCATTGCGATTTCTTCCTTCTTCTGGCGCCTCTTTCCTCTCGTTCGCAAGATGGACCGAGAGGACCAAATTGATCCGAAGAACTATTCATCGATTCTAGGCTTGATGATCTCGGTTTTGGTGCTGGTGTTTCTGGGGGCGCTTCTAATATCTGGGGCTGGATAAAACGGATATGCCCTAAGAGACACCGGATAGGCAATGTTACTCTGGCCTGCCTAATACTTGCTCGCTAAGGTTTTTGAAGAACTCACCTACCAGGTGAATGATCGTCTTTGCCTGTTTCCATCCATGCGCCGGCGGAAATTCGCGTATCCGAACCACCATTTAGACGACATTTAGATAATAGCCGCGAACTCCGAATCTCGAGGATAACGTCAGGGGAATCCGCGGCTATTGTTAGGCTAGTTCTATGCGCTGGCTTTGGCACGCTGCCAGGGCCAGGCGCCCACCGTGATATCTCGACGCTGGAAGAATAATATCGCCAAGGCAAAGGCGACCAAACCTACTACTAGCAGGACAAGCATATCGCTTGCCTGCTGGCCTTCAGTCAAAGAGCTGCCGGTCGAGTCCAAATACGTGTGCAAAAACAATGGCCGCAGAGGCTCAAGGGAAGAAACCATATTGGAAAGGTTGCTGCCAAAGTAGCTGACGATGACCAGAGCGGTAGCGATGAGCGCCGCCACACGCCGTCTCGAGCAGAATGCTGCCAGAAACATGCTGATCATGGCAAAGGCAAAGGTTATGGGCCAGGTACCTAGCAACCCAGTGATCATATCGATGGCCGCCAGCTTCGTCTCTACTTGGCTCTCAATTGCCAGGAAGACGAGGGCACTAACCAGAGAAACCATCAGCAGAATGATGAAAAGGGCAGCGCTCAGGGCGACGGCCTTGACAGTGACGATTTGCCAACGTGGAAGGGGCAGGGTCACTATCATCTCCAAGCGGCCATCCTCTTCTTCCCCGGCCAGCGTGCCCGTGCCGTTGATCAGAGCGTAAATGGATGCCAGTAAAGGCACAAAGAGAATGACGGTGGAAGCAATCCAATCTCCAAAGTTGCCAACACTAACGCCCATGGCCTGGTAGATTTCCAGATCTGCCAGGCTTTGCATCTCATCAGCCACAGACGGATACAGGCTCATGTAGACAACTGGGAAGAAGCAAAGGGCCAATCCCCATCCGATGATGGCGTTACGCCGAAAGAGTATTTCCTGCCACAACAACCTAAACATTTTCTCCTCCATTCCCTTTGCTGTAGTAGGTCATGAAGATTTCCTCTAGACCAACCTTGTGGGTTTCTATATCAGTGACGTCGAACTGCCCGGCGACTGTCAAAACGCGAGATAGATTCGCTTTCACCTCCAATAAAAGGCGCTGATCAGTTCGTTCCAATTCGCGGACCCCTTCCAGGGCGAAGGTCTCAATTGGCGGCATTTCGGAAAATATCAGACTTATCTGGCTCATCTTCTGCGTTAACATGTCCTCTACTGGCCGGGTTGCCACCAGCCGGCCTTCGCGAATAATGCCGACCCGATCGCAGACCGCCTGCGCCTCTGACAGGATATGCGAGGAGAAGAAAACGGTTCGGCCGTCTGCTTTTGCCTCGCGAACCATTTCTAGCACTGTTTGCTGCATGAGCGGATCCAGCCCACCAGTCGGTTCGTCCAAGATGAGTAGATCGGCCCGGTTCATGAATGCCGCTACCACACCCACCTTCTGTTTATTGCCGCGAGAAAGCTTGCCGATCTTCCGACTTGTATCGAGATCCAGCCGCTTCGCCAATTCGCGCCAGTAGCCTTTTCCTCCATTGTTGGAGCGCAAGTACTCATACATCTCAAAGAACTTGCTCGCCTTCATGTTGGTGTATAGGGCCAATTCACCAGGCAGATAGCCAATACGCTGCCGCTGCTCGACGCCCTGCTCCTGGCAATCCAGTCCGAATATGGTGGCCCGTCCTTCTGTTGGCCGGATGACGTCTAGTAATACCCTCTGGGTTGTCGTCTTGCCTGCTCCATTTGGCCCCAAAAAGCCAAACACTTCTCCCTTTTCTACTGTTAAGTTGACATCTACGATGCCCCGGTGCTTGCCGTAATAAACCGTCAAGCCCTGCGTTTCGATGGCATTTTCACTCATAGCTTTTCTCTTTTTGTTTCCTATATTTTATCCATTCACTCGAACTGAAAATTCATGCCGCTCCAGATACAGTTTGTATCTGTCATAGTCACCGCCTGATCACTTGGCACACGAGCGCTAGCTACCCAAACGGCTTTCCAGAGCCAGCGTAAATAGCTCTCGATCCTCTTCCTGGATCACATCCAGGGCGTCTTCCCCTAACAAAGCAAGAATCTGGGGAAGATATAAATCTGTACGTAGATGATGTTCGGTCATGAAGACCATAAGAGGACTGCTGGTCCAAGAGGCACGCGCCTGGCTTTCCGCCAACCACTCGCCGATCAATACCTCTTTACCATCGATGGATAATATCAGTCCCAGTCCTTGAGCCTGTCCGAGGGTCTCGTCTGCCACGTGAGCTACCACTACCTGAGCGCCAGGCAGGGTTAGAGCGGCCGTTGTGTAAATCACCACCCTCACGCCACGGTCGATGGCCTCCATCAGGGCCGGTTCCAGATCTGGGAACGTAGCCGGAAGCAGGGCCAGGTAAACTTGCCCAGTTGACTGGTAAATCATCTCAAGCGCTTTGCCTACCACATTTTCATGTCCCTCGATATTCCAGACATAATCAAGGTCAGGCAGCGTGGAAAGCGCGCTTAACTCATCCTGCAGCGAAGCAAAGAGATTCTCCTGTTCGCGTTGAAGCTGGTTCAGGAATTCGGATGCAGGTATTGGCGCGTACTTGGCGGTCCCGCCCGTCCTCAGTGTCATCGCTGCTCCACGGCCGGTCAGTTTGCCCATCA